>NZ_JBEZIQ010000075.1:0-42547 GCF_040651155.1 Kitasatospora sp. NPDC048545 | reverse complement strand
TACTGGGTGCCACCGCGCTCCCCCGGCGAACTCGGCGAACAGCAGCCCGTCCCGTTCACCGCCCACAGCCGGATGAGCGGCGTCGACCTCACCTGGCCCGACGGCACCACCTGCCTGATCCGCAAGGGCGCCGCGAGCGCCGTCGCCCGCTGGGTGACCGACTCCGGCGGGCATCTGCCCGTGGAGGCCGAGCCGCTGGTCGACCGGATCGCCGAAGCCGGCGGCACCCCCCTCCTCGTCGCCGTCCACGACCGGCACGGCGCCCGCGCCCTCGGCGTCGTCGAACTCAAGGACGTGGTCAAGGAGGGCATCGCCGAACGCTTCGCCGAACTGCGCCGGATGGGCATCCGCACCGTCATGGTCACCGGCGACAACCCGCTCACCGCCAAGGCCATCGCCACCGAAGCCGGCGTCGACGACTTCCTCGCCGAAGCCACCCCCGAGGACAAACTCGCCCACCTGCGCCGCGAACAGGCCGCCGGGAACATGGTCGCGATGACCGGCGACGGCACCAACGACGCCCCCGCACTCGCCCAGGCCGACGTCGGCGTCGCGATGAACTCCGGCACCCCCGCCGCCAAGGAAGCCGGCAACATGGTCGACCTCGACTCCAACCCCGCCAAACTCATCGACATCGTCCGGGTCGGCAAACAACTCCTCATCACCCGGGGCGCGTTGACCACTTTCTCGATCACCAACGACGTGGCCAAGTTCTTCGCGATCATCCCCGCCATGTTCGCGAACGCCTACCCAGGACTGCACCACCTCAACATCATGGAACTGCACAGCCCCACCTCCGCCATCGCCTCCGCGATCATCTTCAACGCCCTGATCATCGTCGCCCTGATCCCGCTCGCCCTGCGCGGCGTCCGCTACCAACCCGCCTCCGCCACCGACCTGCTCCGCCGCAACCTACGCATCTACGGACTCGGCGGACTGATCCTGCCCTTCCTCGGCATCAAGGCCATCGACCTGCTCATCCAGTTCGTCCCCGGCCTCGGATAGCAGACCGGCCCGTCCGTCAGGAGCCCGTCAAGATGGACGTGACCCGCGTCATGGTGGTGTCAGCGCCGGTACAGAGGAGGCCGTTCCGGGGTTCACTGGAGTCATCCGAAGCGAGGAGCACCCGACCGGAGAACCCCCACCGGAGAGACGGAGGCGAACGGCCATGACCGGGACCACCCGAGTGATCGTCGGCCTGAGCGGATCACTGAGCAGCCTGGCCGCCCTGTACCACGCCGTCGGCGAGGCGGCCCGGAACGAAGCGGTTCTGGTGCCCGTCGCCGCGTGGACCGCCGGCGAGCGGGAGGGGCTGCGCCCGAACTCCGAACCGGAACACGCCGCCCGGCGCCGCCTCGACATCGCCTTCGAACAGGCCTACGGCGGCTATCCGTCCGGCCTGGTCATCCACCCGGTGGTGATCAACACCGAGCCCGGGGCCGCCCTGGTCGGCGCCGTCACCGGCCCGGACGACCTGCTCGTCCTCGGTGCCGCCACGCGCCGCCGCTTCAACCGGCTGCGCCACGGCTCGGTCGCCCGCCACTGCCGCCACCGGGCCGGTTGCCGCGTGGTCGAGGTCTCGCCCTCCGCCCTGCTCACCCGCCTCGAACTCCCCGCCCGCACCGGCGCACCGCTGCCACTGCTGGCCCGCTGACCCGGGTACCGGCGGGCGGCCGAACGGTCCGCTCCTCCTTCTGCCCCGATCCCGCCGCCCCTGCCGGGCCGGGCCGCCCGGACGGGCGCCCGACCAGGACGGAGCCGGCGGGATCGGCCGTTCCCGGGTGGTGACGCCGCCCGATGGCCGCGGAACCGGTGACCCGCACTCGCGGCCACCGGGACGACACCGGGCGGCACCTTGCCGTACGGCCGGATTCCACAACTTCGACACCGCTGTCGAATTTGGCATGGCCAGGCTATCCTGACCCGAGGTCCGAAGAAGAGCTCCCTGCCCCGTCGATGAACGCGCCCCGCGGCGCGCCCGACCGGAAGGAGGCGTGACCCATGAGTCCGGGATGACATCCAACCCGCTTCACGCACAAGCATTCTGACGGAACGTCAACACCGATACCGCGCTTCACCGCCGAGCCCGTCAGGGCGTGCCCCGGGCCGCCCGCCGCCGTTGTACGGAAGGTGAATCGCCGCGCCCGCCCGAAAGCCCCGGTCACCCTGCCGAGGAAGAGGTTCCGCATGTCGACGTCCCGGCTCCACCCGCGCCCCGGCGAGGCCGCGGCCCTGCTCACCGTGCTCGGCCTGCTCGTCCTGGAGGAGATCGCCCTCGGCATGGCCGAGGAGGAGGACCGCCCCGTCATCGGCGGCATCCTGATCGGCGCCTCCGGCGCCGGCCTCCTCGTCGTCGGCGCCGTTCTCCTCACCCGCTGGCTCGACGCCCGCCGCCCGCTCCCCCTGCCGCCGCTCGGCCCCAACGGCCGCGAGTACAGCGCCCGCGCCCTCGAAGGCTTCCCGATGGAAGCCGTCCGCCCCCTGCTGCTCGGCGAGGACGCGCCCCAGCTCGGCCAGCTCTACTCCGCCTGGATGCTCGCCCGCACCGGCCGCCCCGCCGCCTGGATCGCCCGCCGCCTCGACATCCCCCTCGACGCCGCCCACCTCCTGGTCGACGCCGCCCGCTCCTCGCAGCTCCGTCAACGCCGCTGACCGGCCGCGGCGTTCGCCTGCGCCACCAGGTACGGGACCAGCCCGCGCTCCGCCAACGCCGCCCGCCAGGCGTCCCGCGCCAGGACCAACTCCCCCGGCCCGTCCGCCTCCTCGCCCGGCGCCTGCGCCGACCGGGCCGCCGTACCCAGCAGCCCCAGCCCGCCGATCAGCAGGCTCACCGCCGCCACCCCGACCGCCACCCACCCGGCACTCACCAGGGCGTGCGCCAGCACGTCCAAGTCCTCCACCAGGCCCAACAGCCAGCCCAGCAGCAGGAAGACCGCCGCCGCCACCCCGGCGACGATCGGCACGATCACCCCCAGCACCCCCCACCAGCCCGACCCGCGCCCCCGTGGCGGCGCCTCCACCGGTAGCCGCGCCACCGCGTCCGCGTCCGCCCGCAGCGTCGCGTACCGCTCGTACTCCGGCGCCGCCGCGGCGAGCACGAACTCCGCGTTCTCCCGCGCCACCCGCCGCAACCACTCCACCCCGCGCGCCTCGGCCCCGCCCTCGCGCAACGCCTCCCGCACCTGCGGAGCTGCGAGCGCCCGCCCGAGCTCCGTCTCGAAGTCCGCCCGATCCTGCTGCGGCAGCCGTAGCGGCCTGTCCATGCGCGTCCCCGTCCTCCGGTCATGTAGTTCTACAGCACTGTAGAACAAGGGGGCGCATCGTAGCAGCCCTGCTCACCGGCGGACTCACCCCTACGTGGGGCCGGGGAGGAACTCCCCCGCCCCACGCGACGGGACGCCCTCCGGCTGATCGCCGCAGGGCGTCCCGGTCCCGAACTCCCCGGGCGCGGCACGGGCGCGGGGCGATCAGGCTCCCTCAGCTCGCGGGCACGGGGGCCGGCGCGGATTCCGGCTCAGGGGCGGCGGCGAGGGGGACGCGTTTGGCGTCGGCCACCGCGGGCGGGGTGGCGCCGATGTCGGAGACGGTGGCGGTGAGGACGGCGTCGACGTCGGGGATCCAGTTGAAGGTCTTGGACTGGACGACGATCTGGCGCTGCTGCTGCGTCCCGTCGCAGATGACGTCCGCCTCGGCCGTCCGGCTGGAGCCGAAGGCGATCGAGGAGGAGTCCTGCGGGTCCTTCTGCTCGACGGAGACGGTGAGCGACCGGGCCTCGGCGCCGACGGAGCAGAGGTATCCGACGTCGACCCGGACCCTCCCGGGCAGTTTCGCGTCGATGGTGGCGTCACCGAGGGTGACGGTGGTGGTGGCGGGTGCCGGGTCGGCGGCCTGGGCGGGGGCGGCGAGGCCGCTGAGGGCCGCGGTCACGGCCGTCAGGATGATCCAGCGTTGCACTGCAACCTCCCTGTGCTGAGGACGGGTTGCGGCCGACGCTAACCGCCCGGCCGGACCACCGCGCGCCGAGACCGTCCGGTCGTCATACCAACAGCCCAGCGCCTCTGCCGCAGGCACCGCACCGCACCGCCGCGCCGCCACACCGCCGCAGCCACCTCACCGCCGCCGGAGCCACACCGCCCAGGTCAGCACCGAGCAGAGCACGTACGCCCCGAGGAACCCGAAGTACGCCGCGTCCCCGTTGTGGCTGGCGAGGAAGGACTGCCGGAACGCCAGGTTCACCAGCACCCCGCCGAAGGCCCCGATCGCCCCGGCGAGCCCGATCAGGGCGGCGGATCGGCGCCGGGCCTCGGTCTCGGCGGCCGTCGGGTCGGCGCCGGCCGCGACCGCCGTGCGGGCGACGGCCCGGTAGTGCGCCGGGATCATCTTGTACGTCGAACCGTTGCCGATCCCGCTGAGCATGAACAGCGCGATGAACCCGGCCAGGAACAGCGGCAGCGAGCCAGCCCGCGACGCGGCCAGCACCACCCCCGTCCCGGCCCCCATGGCGAGGAAGGTGCACAGCGTGACGACCGCCCCGCCGTACCGGTCCGCGAGCCGCCCGCCGACGGGCCGCAGCAGCGAGCCGAGCAGCGGCCCGAGGAAGGTGAGCGCGGCCGCCTTGACCGGGGTGTCGAAGCGCTCGTGGAACTGCACCTGCAGCACCTGCCCGAAGGCGAAGCCGAAGCCGATGAACGAGCCGAAGGTCCCGATGTACAGCGTGGAGACGGCCCAGCCGTACGGGTCGCGGGCGACCTCGCGCAGCGCCCGGCCCTCACCGGACGAACCGGCCTGCGCCGGCGCCAGGTTGTCCATCCGCCACCACGCCCCGGCCGCCGCGAGCACGATCAGCGGGAGGTAGATCAGCGGCAGCAGCCGGGGGTGGGCCGCGCCGGCGGTGGCCAGGACGAGCAGCCCGAGCAGTTGCACGGCCGGCACCCCGAGGTTGCCGCCGCCCGCGTTGACGCCGAGTGCCCAGCCCTTCAGCCGGTGCGGGTAGAAGGCGTTGATGTTGGCCATCGAGGAGGCGAAGTTGCCGCCGCCGACCCCGGCGACGCAGGCGACGGCGAGCAGTGTGCCGTACCGGACGCCCGGTTCCAGCACCAGGGCGGCGAGCGTGGTGGGAATGAGCAGCAGCAGGGCGCTGATCACCGTCCAGGTGCGTCCGCCGAAGCGTGCGACGGCAAAGGTGTACGGCAGCCGCAGCAGCGCGCCGAGCGCGGTGGGGAGGGCGGTGAGGGTGAACTTCCCAGCAGTGTCGATGTGGTACTCGGGTCCGAGGAAGAGGACGAGGACCGACCAGAGGCTCCACACCGAGAAGCCGATGTGTTCGGAGAGCACCGAGAACACCAGGTTGCGGCGGGCGATCCGGGCGCCGGCGCGCTCCCAGAACTCCTCGTCCTCCGGGTCCCAGTCGGCCGGCGGGGCGGGCTTTCTCGCGTCCAGGACGGTGGTCATCGCGCACCCCCGGTCGCGGCCACCCGCACCGGCCAGCGCCGCAGGACGGCGGGCGTGCCGTCGGGGGCGGTGTCCTCGTCCAGGCAGCGCCCGTCGATGAGGTCGTACACCTGCTTGTACATCGGCGAGATGAGCGTGGGCCGGTCGCCGCGGCTGCCGAGCAGGCCCCGGGAGAGGACCGGGGCGCCGCTGAACGGGTCGAGGTTGTCGACGGCGTAGAGCGTTCCGGCGCGGTCACGGAAGAGGGCGAGCTGACCGGCCTCCGGGAGCAGTACGGCGACGCCGCGGCCGGGTTGCAGGTCGGCGAGGGCGCAGACGGTCCGCCAGCCGGTCCCGTCGTGGATCTGTACGGTCACGGGGTGAGCACCTCCAGTCGGGCCCCGGCGACGAGCACCGGGGAGTCGAGGGTGTGGCCGGCCTCGCCGGGGCGGGCGGGCCGGATCTGGCCGCGTTCGGGGACGAAGGTCACGGCGGGGTCGGGGGTGCCGGGGGCGTTGACGAAGGAGGCGAAGCGCCGCATCCGCTCGGGGTCGGCCAGGGTCTCGGCCCATTCGTCCCGGTAGCCGCCGATGTGACGGCTCATCAGTTCGTCCAGCTCGGCGGCGATGCCGAGCGCGTCGTCGAGCACGACGGCCCGCAGGTGGTCCAGGCCGCCTTCCAGCCGTTCCAGCCAGGCCGAGGTGCGTTCCAGCCGGTCAGCGGTACGGATGTAGAACATCAGGTAGCGGTCGATGGTGCGGATGAGCGTGTCGCGGTCGAGGTCGGCGGCGAGGAGGTCGGCGTGGCGCGGGGTCATGCCGCCGTTGCCGCCGACGTAGAGGTTCCAGCCGGCCGAGGTGGCGATGACGCCGAAGTCCTTGCTCTGCGCCTCCGCACATTCGCGGGCGCAGCCGGAGACCGCGGCCTTGAGCTTGTGCGGGGAGCGCAGGCCCCGGTAGCGCAGTTCGAGTTCGATGGCGAGGGTGGTGGAGTCCTGGACGCCGAAGCGGCACCAGGTCTCGCCGACGCAGGACTTCACGGTGCGCAGCGACTTGCCGTAGGCGTGTCCGGACTCGAAGCCGGCGTCGACCAGCCTGCGCCAGATGACCGGGAGCTGGTCGACGGTGGCGCCGAACATGTCGATCCGCTGACCACCGGTGATCTTGGTGTAGAGGCCGTGGTCGCGGGCGATCTCGCCGATCGTGATCAGGCCCTCGGGGGTGATCTCGCCGCCGGGCACCCGGGGGACGACCGAGTACGAGCCGTTGCGCTGCAGGTTGGCGAGGAAGTGGTCGTTGGAGTCCTGGAGGGTGCCCTGCTCGCCGTCCAGGATGTGGCCGTTGCCGAGGCTGGCGAGGATGGAGGCGACGGTGGGCTTGCAGATCTCGCAGCCTTCGCCGCCGCTGCCGTGCCCGGCGAGCAGTTCGGAGAAGCCGGCCACCCCGGTGACCCGGACGATCTCGTACAACTCTGCCCGGGTGTGGGCGAAGTGCTCGCACAGGCCCTTGACGGTGCTGACCCCGGCGGCCTCCAGCTCCTCGGTGACGACGGTGCCGAGCTGCTTGAGGCAGCTGCCGCAGCCGGTGCCGGCCCGGGTGCACTTCTTGACGGCGGCGACGCTGTCGGCGCCCTGCTCGCGGACGGCGGCGCGCACTGCGCCCTGGGTGACGTTGTGGCAGGAGCAGAGCACCGCGTCGTCGGGCAGCGCGACCGCTGCGGCGGAGGCGAACCCGGCGGGCAGGACGAGCTGTTCGGGGGCGACGGTGAGCGGTTTGCCGGCGACGGCGAGCGGGCGCAGGGCGCCGTAGCCCTCGGTGTCGCCGACCAGGACGCCGCCGAGCAGTGCGCCGTCGGTGCCGATGACGAGCTTGCGGTAGACGCCGCTGCGGCTGTCGCTGTAGAGCACGTCGAGGGCGCCCTCGGCGGTGCCGTGCGGGTCCCCGAAGCTGGCGACGTCCACGCCGAGCAGCTTGAGCTTGGTGGAGGTGTCGGCGCCGACGAAGCCCTCGCCCGCGGGGCCGCCACCCTCGCGGTCGAACGCGGCGAGGGTGCGCGCCGCCGTCTCGGCCATCTGGTAGCCGGGCGCGACCAGACCGTAGACCCGGCCGTCGACGGCCTGGGCGCACTCGCCGACGGCGAGGATCGCCGGGTCCTCGGTGCGGCAGTGCGCGTCGACCACGACGCCGCCGCGCGGGCCGACCGGCAGTCCGCAGTCCCGGGCGAGCTGGTCGCGGGCGCGCACGCCGGCCGAGAACACCACCAGTTCGGCGGGCAGTTCGCGGCCGTCGGAGAGGGCGAGGCCGCGGACCCGGCCGTCCGGGCCGGTGAGGACTCCGGCGGCGCCGGCGCCGGTGTGGACGGTGACGCCGAGGTCCTCGATCTTTCGGCGCAGTGCGGCGCCGCCGCCGTCGTCCACCTGGACGGCCATCAGCCGGGGCGCGAACTCGACGACGTGGGTGTCCAGTCCGCCGGCCCGCAGCGCGCCGGCCGCCTCCAGCCCGAGCAGGCCGCCGCCGACGACGACGCCCGTACCGGCGGCCACGGCCCCGGCGCGGATCGCGTCGACGTCCTCGATGGTGCGGTAGACGTGGCAGCCGGGGGCGTCGGTGCCGGGCACCGGCGGCACGAAGGGCACCGAGCCGGTGGCCAGCACCAGGGCGTCGTAGCGGACGTCGGCGCCGGAGCGGGTGCGCACCAGCCGCCGTTCGCGGTCGACCGCGGTGGCCGGGTCGCCCAGCCGCAGGTCGATGCCGTGCTCGGTGAGGAAGCCGGCCGGGCAGAGCCCGAGGTCGTCGGCGGTGCTGCCGGTGAACAGCGCGCTGAGGTGGACGCGGTCGTAGGCGGGCCGGGGCTCCTCGGCGAGCACGGTGACCCGCCAGCCGCGCGCGGCCGGCTGCTCGGTCCAGGCCTCCAGGAAACGCTGGCCGACCATGCCGTGGCCGACCAGGACGAGGTCCCGGACAGGGCGGTCGTCAAGGGTCATCGCGCTACTCCAGTCATGGCGGTTCCTCGGGTGAGCAGGTGCAGAGGGTGGCCGGCGAGTGCGCCGTCGTCGGCGAAGGCGCCGGCCAGCGCGTCCACGGTGGCCAGGTCGCCGAGCAGGATGGCGCCGACCAGGCGGTCGCCGCGCAGGACGAGCTTCTTGTAGCTGCCGCGGGTCGCGTCGGTGAGCCGTAGGACGTCGAGGCCCGGGTCGAGGGTCTCGTCCACGGTGCCGAACGCCGCGTACTCCAGGCCGCCGGTACTGAGCCGGGCGCGCGGGCGGGTGCCGGGGTAGCGGGCGTCCGGTTCGGCGCCGGAGAGCCGGCGGGCGAGCACGTCGGCCTGTTCCCAGGCGGGGCCGGCCAGGCCGTGGACGGTGCCGCGGTGCTCGGCGCAGTCCCCGATCGCGGACACTCCGGGGGCGACCGCCAGGCCGTCGTCGACCAGGACGCCGGTGGCGACGGGCAGTCCGGCGGCGTGGGCGAGCGCGGTGCGCGGCCGGGTGCCGCAGGCCAGGACGACCAGGTCGCAGCCGAGCCGGTAGCCGTTGGCGAGTTCGACGGCGCCGACCCTCCCCGGGCCTTCGGCCGGGGGGACCTGCGTGCCGCCGTGCACGGCGCGGGCACGGTTGCCGGTGTAGCACTCGACCCCGAGCGTCCGCAGCCGCTCGCGCAGCACGTCGGCCGCCTCCGGATCCAGCTGACGTTCGATCAGATGCGGTCCCTGGTGGACGATTTCGGTCCGGACGCCGAGCGCGGCCAGCGCCCGGGCGGCGCTCACCCCGAGGACGCCGCCGCCGATCACCACGGCCCGCCCGGCGCCGACGGCCTCCTCGGCGAGCCGGGTGCAGTCCTCCAGGGTGCGCAGCGTGTGCACGCCCTCGACCAGCCCGTGCCCGTCGGCGCGGCGCAGTCCGCGGACGGGCGGCAGTACGGGGTTGGCGCCGGTGGCGAGGACCAGTTCGTCCCAGCCCTCGACACCCCCGCCGGCGAGCCGCAGCGTCCGGGCCGGCAGGTCGAGCGCGACGACCTCGCAGCCGGGCCTGGCCGTCGCCCCGCCCAGCGGCAGCGCGATCGACTCCGCGTCGTAGCGACCGCTCAGCACCTCGGCGAGCAGCACCCGGTTGTACGGGCCGCGCGGCTCGGCGCCGTACACGGTGACCGTGCCGGGCCCGCCGAGCGCCCCGTACCGCTCGGCGAAGCGGGCGGCCGCCATGCCGCCGCCGACCACGGCGATCCTGGGGGTCATGACGTCACCTCCGGGTGCGCGCGCTCCACCCGGACGGCGCAGATCTTGAACTCCGGCATCCTCGACACCGGGTCGAGCGCCGGGTTGGTGAGGCTGTTGGCCCGGCCGGCGCCCGCCCAGTGGAAGGGCATGAAGACGGTGTCAGGCCGGATCGTGTCGGTGACCCGCGCCGGGGCGACGGCCCGGCCGCGCCGGCTGGTGACCGCGACCGGCTCGCCGTCCGCGATCCCGAGCCCTTCGGCGAGCCGCGGGTGCAGTTCGACGTACGGGCCGGGCGCGGCCGCATTGAGCTCGGCGACCCGCCGGGTCTGCGCGCCGCTCTGGTACTGGGAGAGCACCCGGCCGGTGGTCAGGTACAGCGGGTACGCCTCGTCCGGTTCCTCGGCGGCGGGGCGGTGGGTGACGGCGGCGAAGCGGGCCCGGCCGTCCGGGGTGGCGAAGCGGTCCAGGAAGAGCCGGGGCGTGCCGGGGTGGTCCTCGGACGGGCAGGGCCAGAACACCCCGTCCTCGGCGGCGATCCGGGCGTAGCTGACACCCGCGTAGTCGGCGTCGCCGCCGGCCGAGGCCCGGCGCAGCTCGTCGAAGGCCCGCTCGGCCTCGGCCGGGAAGCCGTCCGGCACGCCGAGCCGGGCGGCCAGTTCGCGCAGCACCCACAGTTCGCTGCGCACACCCTCCGGCGGGTCGACGGCGCGCCGGCGCAGGATCACCCGGCCCTCCAGGTTGGTGGTGGTGCCGTCCTCCTCGGCCCACTGGGTGACCGGCAGCACGACGTCCGCGAGCCGGGCGGTCTCGGAGAGCACCAGGTCGGCGACGACCAGCAGGTCCAGCGCGCGCAGCCGCTCGGTGACGTGCCCGGCGTCGGGCGCGGAGACCGCCGGGTTGGAGCCGGCCAGCAGCAGGGCCCGCACGCCGTCGGGGCGGCCGAGGCCGTCCAGCAGCTCGTAGGCGGACTTGCCGGGGCCGGGCAGCGCGGCCGCTTCGACGCCCCAGACCGTCGCGACGTGCGCCCGCGCCGCCGGGTCCTCGATCGAGCGGTAGCCGGGCAGCTGGTCGGCCTTCTGGCCGTGCTCGCGCCCGCCCTGGCCGTTGCCCTGGCCGGTCAGGCAGCCGTAGCCGCTGTACGGGCGGCCGGCCTTGCCGGTGGCCAGGCAGAGGTCGATCCAGGCGCCGACGGTGTCGGTGCCCTTGCTCTGCTGCTCCGGGCCGCGGGCGGTGAGCACCATGCCGGTCCGCGCCTCGCCGAACAGCCGGGCGGCCTCGCGCAGCCGGTGGGCGGGGACGCCGGTGATCCGTTCCACCCGGTCCGGCCAGTGGGCCATCGCCGACTCGCGGGCCCGGTCGAAGCCGGTGGTGCGCCGCGCCACGAAGTCGTGGTCCACCCGGCCGTCCGCGATCACCAGGTGGAGCAGGCCGAGGGCGAGCGCCAGGTCCCCGCCGGGGCGCGGCTGCAGGTGCAGGTCGGCGAGTTCGGCGGTGCGGGTGCGGCGCGGGTCGACCACGATCAACGTGCCGCCGTTCTCCCGCAGTTCGCGGAAGTAGCGGACGGCGGGCGGCATCGTCTCGGCCGGGTTGGCGCCGACCAGGATCAGGCAGTCGGTGTGCGGGATGTCGGCGAGCGGGAACGGCAGTCCGCGGTCCAGGCCGAAGGCCCGCCGGTGCGCGGCCGCCGCCGAGGACATGCAGAACCGGCCGTTGTAGTCGATGTTGGCGGTGCCCAGCACCACCCGGGCGAACTTGCCCAGCAGGTAGGCCTTCTCGTTGGTCAGGCCACCGCCGCCGAAGACGCCCACCGCGTCCGGCCCGTGCTCGGCCCGGGTCCGGGCCAGCCCGGCCGCGACCCGGTCCAGCGCCTCCGGCCAGCCCGCCGAACGCAGCGGCCCGCCCGGCCGGTCCCGCAGCAGCGGGCCGGTCAGCCGGACGCCCCGGGCCAGCAGCGCGGGCGCCGAACGGCCCTTGCCGCAGAGCGCACCGCGGTTCACCGGGAAGTCCGGGCGCTCCAGCACCTCGACCGGAAGCGCCTGGGCCGGAAGCACGTCCGCCGGACGCGCCCCGGCCGGGAGCGCCGCCCCCGGAGCGGCTCCGCCGGGTGCGCCGACGCCCGGCGACAGCCGCATGCCGCACTGCAGCGAGCAGTACGGGCAGTGCGTGTCGATGGCGGCAGGCGGGGCCGCGGCGGCGTTCGGGCTGGTCAACGTCATGCCGAGAAAGCTCGCCGCCCGCTGTTTCGCGACCGGGTCGCGGATGTTGCGGGCGCGGTACACCTCGCTCACGGCCCCCGGGCGCCAGGGTGCACGGCCCGACATCTGCCGTAACCGCAGCGGCACTTTCGCTTACCGGCAGGTGACGGCCGGGCAATCCCGCCGTAACACGTGAAGCGGAGGCTGGCCGGCATGGCCCCCCTCACCCCGTCAGGACCGCTCACCGGCTTCACCGTCGGCGTCACCGCCGCACGCCGCCGCGAGGAGCTCACGGCCCTGCTCACCCGGCGCGGCGCCCAGGTGGTCGAGGCGCCGGTGCTGCGCATCCTCCCGCTCGCCGACGACCTCGCCCTGCGCGAGGCCACCGACCGCTGCCTCGCCGGCCCGCTCGACTACGTGGTGGCCACCACCGGGGTCGGCTGGCGCGGCTGGATGAGCGCGGCCGAGGGCTGGGGCCGGGGCGCGGCGCTCGCCGAGGCCTGCCGGGGCGCCGTGGTGCTCAGCCGCGGCCCCAAGGCCACCGGCGCGGTCCGGGCCAGCGGGCTGGACGAGGAGTACTCCCCCGGGACCGAGGCCACCGGCGAACTGCTCACCTGGCTGCTCGCCCGCCCGCTGACCGGGCGCCGGATCGCCGTCCAGGAACACGGGGTGCGGCTGGACGCCTTCGCGGCGGCGCTGCGCGAACGCGGCGCCGAGGTGATCTCCGTCCCGGTCTACCGCTGGGCGCCCCCGGAGGACCCGGGCGCGGTCCGACGCCTCCTCGACCAGACCATCCGGCGCCAACTGCACGCGCTCACCTTCACCAGCGCCCCCGCGATCACCGCCCTGCTCGCCGCCGCCGAAGCCGAGGGACTGCACGGCGCACTGGTCGACGCCCTGCGCGAGGACGTGCTGCCGGTCTGCGTCGGCACCCTGTGCGCCCGGCCGCTCACCGACCTCGGCCTGCCCGCCGTGCACCCCGAACGCGGCCGGCTCGGCTCGCTGGTCCGACTGCTCGCGGACGTCCTGCCGGGCCGCGGCAAGCGCGAAGTCGCGCTCGCGGGGCAGCTGTTGACCCTCCAGGGGAACGCCGCCATGGTCGACGGGGAGAGCCACTGGCTCAGCCCGCGCGGCGCCGCCGTCCTGCGCGCCCTCGCCGAACGCCCCGGCCGGGTGCTCAGCCGCGCCGAACTCCTGCGCGCCGCCTGGCCGGACGCCGGCGCCGACGAGCACGCCGTCGAAGCCGCCGTCGGCCGGCTCCGCGCTGCCCTCGGCCCGCACGCGACCCTGATCCGCACCGTTCCCAAGCGCGGCTACCGGCTGGCGGCAGGCTGATGGCACCGGCCCTGCTCGCCGTCGCGCATGGCAGCCGCGACCCGGCGGCGGTCACCGCGACCCGCGCCCTGCTGCGCCGAGTCCGCTCCCTACGGCCCGAACTGGCCGTCCACTGCTGCTTCCTGGACCTCGCCCGCCCCACCCTCCCGGAAGCGCTCGACCGACTCGCGGGCAGTCGGCCGATCCTGGTCCCGCTCCTGCTCGGCACCGGCTACCACGTCCGCGTCGACATCCCCGCCGCCCTCACCGCCGCCGGACTCCCCCACCCCCACCTCGCCCCCGCCCTCGGCCCGCACCCGCTGCTCGCCGAGGCCCTCGCCGACCGCCTCACCGAGGCCGGCGCCCCCGCAGACGCCCCGGTGGTCCTGGCCGGAGCCGGATCCTCCGACCCCGCCGCGCTCGCCGACACCGCCGGGACCGCCCGGCTGCTGGCCGCCCGCCTCGGCCGCCCGGTCACCCCCGCCCACCTGTCCGCCGCCGCACCCACCCCGCACCGGGCCGTCGCCGACCTGCGGGCCGCCGGCCACCCCCGGGTCGCCCTCGCCACCTACCTCCTCTCCCCCGGCTTCTTCGCCCGCCGCGCCGCCACCACCCCCGCCGGCTGGACCAGCGCCCCGCTGGGCGCCCACCCGGCCGTCGCCCGGCTGGTGCTGCGGCGCTACGACGAGGCGCGGGCCGCCTCAGTCCTGCCCGCCGCCGCCTGACACTCCCCCGACGAACGCCAGCAGCCGCTCGTTGACGAGCTCCGGCCGCTCCAGGTTCAGCCCGTGCCCGGCCCGGTCGACGATCTCGGCCCGCACCCCGGGGACCAGCCTCGTGACCCGCTCCACCACCTGCCGCGGCCGCAACAGGGCACTGCGCCTGCCCACCAGGACCAGCGCGGGCACCCCGACCGAAGCCAGTTCCTCGTCCGTGAACGGCCGGGCCGGCGGACGGGAGCCCGGCTTGTAGCTGCGCATGGCGAGCATCAGCGGCGCGATCATCTCGCGCGGCGCGCCGAGCGCCGGGTTCGCCAGCAGCCGCCCCAACGCGGGGCGCAAGCGCCGCGGGGCGAGCATCCCGAACAGGCCGGCGACCATGTGGACGTAGAACCGCGCCGGCACCTTCTCGATCCCGCCCGGATCCAGGGACGCGACCGAGGCCAGCCGCCCGGGCGCGTGGATCGCCTGGTTGAGCGCCAGCCACCCGCCGTACGAGACCCCGACCAGGTGCACCCGCTCCAGCCCGAGGCCCGCGAACACCTCACCGAGCCATGCGGCGTTCTCCTCCGATCCGGCCGCGACGACGCGCTGCACGCTGCGCCCGGGGTCGTCGAGGGTGTCGACCGCGTAGACGGGGTGCCGCTCGCCGAGGGCGGCGATCTGCGGGTACCAGTTGGACGGGTGTCCGGCGTGGCCGTGCAGCAGCACGATCGGCTCGCCGGTCGTCGCGCCGTAGCGGTGGACGTGGACGCTGCCGTACCCGGTGTCGACGTCGAACTCCTGGCGCGGGCCCGGCCACAGGGTCATCGCGCGGTCGTACGCCTCAAGGAACGTCGCGCGGGCCTGCTCGCTGACGAAGTGTCCGACGCTGGTCCTGGTCATGATCCCTCCCGATTTTGATGGTATGTTTGTACCATAAAAATATTCGAAGGGAACCCGATGCCGAAGCTGGTGGACCACGAGGAACGGCGCGCCCACATCATCGACGCCCTGCTCCGCTCCGCGGCGAGCAACGGCCTCCACTCCGTCACCATGCGCTCCGTGGCAGTCGAGGCCGACGTCTCGGTCCGGCTGGTCCAGTACTACTTCGACACCAAGGAGAAGCTGCTCCTCGCCGCCATGACCCGCCTCGCCACCCGCATGGGCGAACGGGTCCGACACCGGGTACGCGCCACCGGCGCCGGCACCGACCCCCGCACCATCGTCGAAGCGGTCCTCCTGGAAGCCGTCCCCACCGACGAGGAGAGCCGCGCCTTCCACCTCATCTACACCGAGTACGCGGTGCTCTCCGTCACTGACCCCGCCCTCGCCGGGCAGCCCTTCCTCGCCGCCCCCGACGAGATGGAGGCCTTCCTGGTCGCCCAGCTGACCGCCGCCCGCCGGACCGGCGACGCCGACCCGCACCTCGACCCCCACCAGGAGGCCGTCGTCCTCCTCGCCGTCTCCGCCGGCCTCGGCCTCAGCGTCCTCCTCGGCCAGCGCACCGCCCACCAGGCGACCACCGTCCTCCGCTACCACCTCGGCCGCGTCTTCCCCACCAGGACCTGAGAAGGCTCTGACGTGACAGAGGACCTGCGGGCCGCACTGCCGGGCGACGAGCCCGCCGAGGGCGCGCTGTTGCCGGAGGGGCGGGCCGGGCGACAGGTCTTCGTGGTGGAGCGGGCCTCCGACAGGCTCTCGCCGGGCGCGGCCGACGTCTACGTCCGGGCCACCGACACGTGAGGTGCCGGTCTCGCCGCTCGGCGCGACGGGCCCTGTCAGGGATCGGGCTACCGGCCGTCGGCGGCGTACCGGCGCGATTCGGCGCGGGTGGAAAGGCGGCCCGCACGCCGTCCTGATCGGCCGTCGTCGTTCGCACCCTTCTTCGAAGAACGTCCCGGACACTCCGGGGTCCGGGGTCGAACTCCTGGCCTCCCCCGGGCCTCCACATGCCGGGCTCCGGGGTCGGAGCCCGGGTGGGTGGGTGAACAGGGGTACGGCCGGATGGCCGCGGACCGGCCGGGTGGTCCGGGGCGGCCGTGCGGGTGACCTGTCGGACGTGTCGGCGGTGGGGCGGGCCACCTGCTGTGCGTCGGTGGGAGTGCGCCGTCTCCGAACGGCGCGTGTCCTGTCCCCGGATCTGAGAGCCGCCCATGCCTACCACCGCCCGTCTCCGCAGTCTGGTCCCCACCGCGCTCTGCGCCCTCGCCGTGGCCCTCGCCGCCCCCGCGGCCCACGCCGCACCCCCGGGCCGCGACACCGGGTCCGATCCCGGCCGACCGGGCGGCGGCCGGTACGACTGGGACAGCGTGGCGGCCTGCGAGAGCAGCGGGAACTGGCGCGTCAACACCGGCAACGGCTACTACGGCGGCCTCCAGTTCGACCAGGCCACCTGGCGCGGGAACGGCGGTCTCGCCTACGCCCCGCGCGCCGACCTGGCCACCCGCGACCAGCAGATCGCCGTCGCCCAGAACCTGGCGGGCCACCGCGGCCTCTCCCCCTGGCCGGTGTGCGGCGGCCGTGCCGCCCGCGGCCACGACCGCGACCGCGACGGCGCCCCGCCGCCCCCGGCGTCCGCCCCGTCGCGTCGGTCGCGCCCGTCGCACCCGTCGCACCCGTCGCACCCGGCCGCCCCCGCGGCCCCGGCAGCGGCCGCGGACGGCACCTGGACGGTCCGCGAGAACGACACCCTCGCCGACATCGCCGAGCACCTTCGCATCCCGGGCGGCTGGCCCGCCCTCTACGCCCTGAACCGCGCCGCCGTCGGCGAGGACCCGGACCTCATCCAGCCCGGTCTGGTCCTCGACCTCCCCTCCTGACCCTCCCGGGTCCTCTCCCCACCCCTGATCCGCCGCCCACGCCCTCCCCTCCCGGGCGTGGGCGGCGCCGTGTCCGGTCGGGGTTGCCGCCGGACGTGCCCCCGGGGACGCCGACGGCCCGCCCGCTCGGGTGAGCGGACGGGCCGTGCGGGCCGTGCGGGCCGGGTTACGGACCGGCGTAGCGGTGGTGGGGCGCCGGGGTCAGCCGACGTGCACGCGCGGGCGGCGCGAGCGGTCGGGCTCGGCTTCGCGCAGCACCTCGCGGGTGACCGGCGCGACCTCGCCCTGTCCGAACAGGAAGAACCGCAGGAACTGGGCGAAGGGGTTGCCCTCGGTCCACTCGAAGTAGAGGTGCGGCCGCTGCCCGGTGCGGTCCCGGACGGTGAGCGCCAGCGCCGCGATCGCGTTGGAAATGCTGGAGCTCTCCAGGGTGAGCACCCGGTAGCGCCCGTGCAGGACCTCGCCGCGGACGGTCAGCTCGGACTCGAAGTCGGAGGCGTCGCGCACGGTCACCTCGACGAAGACCAGGTCGTCCTCGCCGGGGATGTCGTTGTCGGCGCGGATCTGGCGGATCTTGTCGCGGTACTCGGCGTTGTCGCGGTGGCTCGGCTCGTTGGCGATGAGTCGCAGCGGACGGTGCGCGTAGTCCCTGATGAAACGTTCCGCCACCTCGTCCAGCTCGACGTTCGTGACCCGCAGCTCGAAGGCGCGGCGCAGCCGGGACAGCAGCGAGACCAGGATGATGCCGGCGATGAAGCAGGCGCCGATCTTGAGACCGTCCGGCCGCTCCATGCAGTTCAGCACGGTGGTGTAGAGGAAGATCGCCGAGATCGCCGCGAAGGCGACGGTCCAGCCCTTCTCGCGCTTGCGGTACGCGGCGATGGTCACCGCGATGGCCGCCGAGCTGATCAGCACCAGCACGCCCGTCGCGTACGCGCCGCCCTGGGCGTCCACGTTGGCGTCGAAGATCCAGGTGACCAGGAAGCCGATCAGGGTCAGCACGATCACCATCGGCCGCACCGCGCGCGCCCAGTGCGGAGCCATGCCGTAGCGCGGCAGGTAGCGGGGCAGCAGGTTGAGCATCCCCGCCATCGCCGAGGCGCCGGCGAACCAGAGGATCGCGATGGTGGAGAGGTCGTAGACGCTGCCGAAGGCGCCGCCCAGGTACTGGTGGGCCAGGTAGGCCAGGGCGCGGCCGTTGGCGTCGCCGCCGGGCTTGAACTGGTCGGCCGGGATGAGCAGGGTGGTGATGAAGCTGGTGGCGATCAGGAAGCAGCTCATGATCACGGCGGACGTGGTGAGCAGCTTGCGGGCGCCCCGGATCCGACCGGCCGGGTTCGCCTCGGTGTCGCCGGAAGCGCCCTCGATGTGCGGCATCACGGCGACGCCCGTCTCGAAGCCGGACAGGCCGAGCGCCAGCTTCGGGAAGGTCACCAGCGCCACGCCGACCATGATCACCGGGTTGCCGTGCTGGGCGGTCAGCGCGTCCGTCCAGTCGGTGACCACGTGCGGCGCCTCGATGATCTTCCAGATGCCGACGGCCACCACGACCACGTTCAGCGCCAGGTAGACGCCGACCAGCGCCACCGCGAGGCCGATCGCCTCGCTGAAGCCCTTGAGGAAGACCGCGCCGAGCATCGCCACCAGGACCAGGGTGATCAGCACCTGCTTGCCACCGAGCGCGCCGGTCAGGTGCGGGTTCTCCACCAGGTGGGCGCTCGCGTCGGCGGCCGACAGCGTGATGGTGATCAGGAAGTCCGTCGCCGCGAAGCCGAGCAGAGCGAGGACGAACAGCTTGCCCTTCCAGAACGACAGCAGCCGCTCCAGCATCGCGATCGAGCCCTCACCGCGCGGGCTCTCCTTCGCGACCCGCCGGTAGACCGGCAGCGCGCCCAGCAGGGTGACGATCACCAGCACGATGGTGGCGATCGGCGACAGCACGCCCGCGGCGAGGGCGGCGATGCCCGGCTGGTAGCCGAGCGTCGAGAAGTAGTCCAGGCCGGTCAGGCACATCACCCGCCACCAGCGCTGGCCGGCGTGCGCACCGTGCGCGGCGGAGTCCCCCGCCGCCGCGCCCTCGTGCGGCGCCTCCGGGCCGTCGGCCGGGCCGGACGGCTGCGCGGGTTTCTCCGCGCTCACGTCCGCCAGCAGCCAGCTCCGCAACCGTATTCGCGCCGACGGCGTACCCACCGCCGTCGTCCCCGTCGGACCCGACGAAACCACGTGACACCTCTTGTTTAAAGACCCCGTAAAAGCGCCGTCGGGCGACGGCAGTGCGCCAGGCTATGCGACCTCCGTTAAGGGGACGTCATCGGCCCGCGTTAAGAAAACGTCATGAAGGCGCAGGTCGGCGCCGGTGGCACGGTGCCGCGGTCCGGGTCCGCGGCGGGCGGGGGCCCGGCGGTGCCGCGCGGCCCGCCCGGACGATCATGAGCCGCCGGAGCGGAACCGGGGTCCCGCCGCCGCGGCTCGTGATCGTCCGGAGGGTCAGGCCCGGTAGCCGAGGACGGTCATCATGCCCGTCTCCGCGTGGTAGACGTTGTGGCAGTGGATCATCCACAGTCCCGGGTTGTCGGCGTCGAAGTCGACGGCCAGCGTCGAGCCCGGCAGCACGATCGCGGTGTCCTTGCGCGGGCCGTCGCCGGGCAGCGCGAAACTGTGGCCGTGCAGGTGGACGGGGTGCCACATGCCCGTGCTGTTGCGGACCTCAAGCCGTACCCGCTCGCCCGCCGCCACCGGGTGGCGCTGCGCCGGGTCGTACCTCCGGCCGTCGAACGCCCAGTCGGCCTTCGCCATGCCGCCGGTTAGCTCCAACTGCACCGTGCGATCGGGGGACTTGGCGGGCAGTCGGACGCTCGGGTCGGCCTTGAGCGAACCGGCCGTGACCAGCCTGCCGTCCAGTTCGGCCGGACGCACCGAAGCGCCGGGCGCCGCGCCGCCGCCGGTGCGCAGCACGGCCAGCGCGGTGGCGCCCTTGCCCTCGGCGAGCGCGGTCAGCGGGAAGACCCCGTCCCCCGCGGTGACCAGGACGTCGTAGCGCTCGCCCATCCCGAGCAGCAGGGCCTGGGTGGTGGCCGGTTCGACCGGGAAGCCGTCGGTGTGGGTGACGGTCAGCTCGTGACCGCCGAGCGCGACCCGGTAGGCGGTGTCGCCGCCCGCGTTGATCAGCCGGATCCGGATCCGGTCGCCGGGCCTGGCGGTGAAGGTCTCGGGCGCGCCGGGGAGACGGCCGTTGACCAGGTGGAACGGGTGGGCGACGTCGCCGGCGTCGCCGCCGAGCAGGGGGCTGCGCGCTCCCATCAGCATCCGGGACGGCCCGGCGCCGCCGCCCGACGGGCTCCCGGCACCGGGCATCCCCGGCATCCCGGACATGTCGTGGCCGGAGCCGCCCGTGTGGTCCATGCCGCCCGCGCCACCCGTGCCGCCCATGCCCTTGGCGAGTTCGGCGAGGACGGCGTCCGGGGTGCTGCCGTCGACACCGTCCACCCAGTCGTCCAGGACGACGACCCATTCCTTGTCGTAGCGCAGCGGCTCCTTCGGGTCCTCCACGATCAGCGGCGCGTACAGCCCGCGGTCCTGCTGGACGCCGGAGTGCGGGTGGAACCAGTACGTGCCCGGGTGGCCGAGCGCGAAGCGGTAGTCGAACGAGGCGCCGGCCTTGACGGCGGCCTGGGTCAGACCGGGCACGCCGTCCATGTCGTTGCGCAGCGCGAGGCCGTGCCAGTGCAGCGAGGTGGGCTGCGGCAGGTGGTTGGCGAGGGTGAGGGCGAGCGTGTCACCGGCGGTGGCGCGGACCTCCCGGCCCGGCAGGCCGTCGCCGTACGCCCAAGTGCGGACGGCGCGTCCGCCGAGGTCGAGGGTGGTCTCGGCGGCGATGAGCGTGACCTTCCGCTCCGGACCGGGGTTGCGCCGGGCCTCGGCTGCGGCGACCTCCGGACCGTTCGGCAGGACGAAACCGGTGGGGGCGGCGGAGGGACCGGTGGGGGCGGCCGGGCCGCCCGTGGCGCCGCGGTTCACGGACGAGTGGTCCATGCCCTTCATCGAGTCGGACGAGCAGGCAGCGAGCAGGCCGGTCCCGGCGGCCGCGAGCGCGGCGCCGAGGACGGTACGACGGGTGGGTGTGCGCATGACGGAGTGCACCTCGTGCGGTGGTGTGGGCGTACAGGACGTCGCGTCGGCCGTTCCGCACGCGGGCGCTTCGCAGCGCGCGCGGGCGCGGGACGGCGGCCGCGCGCCTACTGACGCAGCACCGAGAGCCGGGCGAGGAGGATCCGTCCGCCCCCGGGCGGAGGCAGCGCGCGCACGGCCCGCAGCAGCCGGGCCCGCACCTCGGCGGCGGCGTCGCCGCTGCGACGCAGCAGCGGGCCGACGACGAGGAGCACCACGGTCCAGCCGGCGAGGACGGCGAGGCACACCGACATCGGGTCCATGCCGTCGGCGGCGGGGTCGACCCCTGGCGCATGCCGGACCGCCGGGTGACGGTCGTCGTCCGTCAACGGGTGCCCGGTGCCGACCGCAGGTCCAGCCGACGACTGACGGACCGCCGGGTGACGGGCCGCCGACTGACGGATCGCCGGGTGACGGGCCGCCGACTGACGGTCGTCGTCCATCAGCCGCTGCTCGCCTCCGGCCGCGGGCCGGGCCGCCGGGTGCCGGTCGTGTCCGCCGTGCGCCCCGGTCGGGTGTCCGAGCGTGTGCATCGTCACGATGCCCAGCAGGAGTGCGGCGAGGAGCAGCAGCCGCGGCCCCCACGGGACGCGGGGTCCGAACGACCGCAGTGGCTGCGCCATCGTTCGCCTCCCCACCACTTCCGCCGAACCGTACCCCCAGAGGGTATCCCGGAGGGGAGCGGCGAACCGGGCCGGGGTCAACCTCGTTCACCCTCTTGGCAGGTGCAATTTCACATTGCTATGTTACGGCTCACACCGAGGGCGGCCAGACCCCACAGCGTCCGCCCCCGCGTCCCCCGGCAGTCCCGGGCCGGAACCCACGGCTGCCGCCTCGCACCGCCCTGCCACTTCCCCCTCCAGGAGATCCGGTGTCAACTTCCCGCGTTGCCAGGCGAGTCCTGCTCGCCTCCGCGATGGCCGCCACGCTCACGCTGCCCACCCTGCAGACCGCCCAGGCCCTCACCCCGACACCACCGGCCGCCTCCGCGCCGAAGGCCACCACCGCCGCACCCGCCCCGGCCGACTCCGACCGGCGCACCGCCTACGACGACGTCGACCACCTCGGCACCGACACCGCCAAGCCCGGCGCCCCCGCCCCGGCCCCCGGCGGCGGCTCGCTCGGCACCACGCTCGTTCCCGGCCTCCTGCCCGACCATGTCGGGGCGCCCGCGCCCACCGCCGACCGGCTCACCGCGACCGCGGCCAGCACCCCCACCGCGCGCACCGCCGCCGGTGTGCCCTGCACCCTTGACGGCCTCACCGGCCTCGGCGCCGACCAGTTGGTCGCCTTCCTCACCGATCCGGCGGTCACCGCCGACGGCTGCCTCAACTCGATCCTGTGGACCTGGGACGCCCGTTTCACCACCACCATGGACAACGCGCACGTCCAAGCCGTCGCCAAGCGGATCACCCAACTGTCCGCCACCGACGACGGCACCGGCTCCTCGCACGTCTACGAGCTCTGGACGTACCTGCACGCGACCGTCTACCACGCCTTCGGCCACCACGAGTTGAACCTCGGCGACCAGGCCACCCTCGGCGCGGTCCAGCAGGCGATCACGGCGTACGCGGGCAGCGCGCACGCCTTCGACCGCACCGACCTCGCCGCGAACGTCCTGCGCGAGGCCGCCATCACCGCCGGCGCCGACGGCCTGCGCCAGAACAACCTCGGCCTCGCCCGGCGCATCCTCGGCGTGCTCGCCCCCGGTACCACGGTGGCCGACAGCACCGCCTGGGGCAAGGCCGTCCTCCAGGCGCTCAACCTCAACTACCTGGGCATATACAACCAGGACCCGTCCTTCCTCGCCGCCGTCGCCGCCGACTCCGACTACCGCGCCGCGTTCCGCGCGTACGCGTCCTGGGGTCACCTCAAGGGCACCAAGAACGCCTGGGCCGCCCGCGACGCCGTCGCCGAGGCCGGCCGCTTCGGCCAGATCGCGGCCCTGCACGACTCCACCGTCGCCGACCTCGGCTCGCTGATCGGCGCCACCAAGGCCGCCTTCGGCGAGTGGTCCGACCCGTGGGCCAAGGCCATCGGCTGGGCCGCCACCTACGGCGTCTGCAGTCAGTACGGCGTCTGCGTGTCCGACCTGGAAGCCAGGATCTTCCCCCACACGTACACCTACGACAACGGCGCCATCGAGGTCCACACCGCCCTCGACAGGGCCACCGTCGACCAGATGTACTACGCGAGCAAGCAGGTCAAGACCCAGTACTTCCGTGTGCTCGGCACCGACCAGCCGCTCACCGGCGACGTCAACACCACCCTGCACATCCACCTGTACGCCTCGCGCGCCGACTACGAGGTCTACCAGCCGATCCTGACCGGCTACAGCACCAGCAACGGCGGCATGTACATCGAGCGCGGCGCCACCTTCTACACCTACCAGCGGCGCGTCCCGCAGGACTCCCAGCTCACCCTTGAGGAACTGTTCCGCCACGAGTACGTGCACTACCTCAACGGCCGCTGGGCGGTGCCCGGTTACTTCGGTGACCCGCGCTGGTACGCGGACGACAAGACCACCGCGATGGACGAGGGCACCGCGGAGTTCTTCGACGGCTCCACCCGCGACCAGGGCATCCTGGTCCGCAAGTCGCTGGTCCGCAAGCTCGCCGCCGACGAGGCCGCCGGCATCCCCCGGATGACCGTCGCCCAACTCCTGCACGCCCGCTACACCGACACCCCGGCGTTCCACTTCTACAACTACGCCGGCACCTTCTTCGAGTTCCTCTGGCAGCAGCACCCCTCGCTGCTGCGCGAGATGTACGGCTACGAGCGCGCCGACGACCCGGCCGGCTTCGACGCCTGGCGCGACCGCGTCGGCACCGACGCCGCCCTGCAGAAGGAGTACTCGGCCTTCCTCGACGCGCAGATCAAGAACGTCGACAACCTGTACGTCCCGTCGACCACCTTCGTCCCCGACGGCTCCCTCGACCTCGCCTGGGCCGACGACGTACAGGAGGAGTTCGCCGCCGCCACGTCCTCCACGCCGAACTGCAAGGACAACGGCGACTGGGCCAACAAGCCGATGCGCTTCGTCTGCACCGGCAGGATCACCGCCAACCTCTCCGACTCCACCAGCCCGGACAAGGTCTTCAAGGACATGTCCGACACCGTGGACTACTTCATCCTCACCCGCACCAAGAACGTCGAGGGGGCCAACAACCTCAACGACATGAACTGCAGCTTCGGCAAGGTCGACGTCTGGACCGGCGGCAAGGCCGGCACCGCCGACTACACCTGCGAGGGGCCGCTCCGCCGCTAGCCCCGAACGGCCGGGCCCGGTACGGACGGTGGGATCCGTACCGGGCCCGCGCGGTCGCGCGGCCGCTCCCCGGTCACGGCGCCGCCGCGCCCAGAACGGCGGCCGCGACGTGCTCACGGAACCAACGGTGCGCCGGATCGGCCGAGTTGCGCGGGTGCCAGGCCATCCCCAGCTCCATCGGGGCGAGTTCGAGCGGAATCGGGAAGGTCCGCAGCCCCAGCGCGTCGACGGCGCCCGGCAGCCAGTCCGCCAGGCCCAGCGCCACCAGGTCGGTGTCCCGGGCCAGCAGCATCGCGCTCGTGTGGCTCGGCACGACGACCGCCACCCGCCGCCGCAACCCCAGCTCCGCCAGCGCGCCGTCGATCGGCCCGAGGCGCTTGCCGCGCCGCGAGATGCCGATATGGTCGGCCTCCGCGAAGCGGCGGGCGGTGATCCGGCGGCCGTCGAACAGCGGGTGGCCGCCGCGGGCCACGCCGACCAGCGGAGCCCGGAGCAACTGCCGGGTGCGGACCTCCGGATCCACGTGCCCGAGCACACCCAGCTCGACGTCGACCAGCCCCTGCCGCAGCGCCGGTCCGCCCTCCAGCGCCTCCGGCAGGAACACCACGTCCACCTGCGGGGCCTCCGCCCGGATCCGCTCCGTGAGCACGCCGGCCATCCGCACCAGCATCAGCTCACCGGCCTGCACGGTGAACGTGCGGTCCAGGTGCACGGCGTCGAACCCGGCCCCGGGCCGTAGCACGTTGTCGCAGCCGCGCAGCAACGCGCCGACCTCCTCCCGCAGTTCGAGCGCCCGCGGGGTCGGCACCATCCCCTGCCCGGCCCGCACCAGCAACGGGTCCCCGACCGCGCGGCGCAGCCGGGCCAGCGTCCGGCTCACCGCCGCCAGCGAGCTGCCGAGACGCTCGGCCGCCCGGGTCACACTGTTCTCCTGGAGCAGGGCGTCCAACGCCCGCAGGAGGTTGAGGTCCATCATGCATGGCTCCTGAACTGCGTTTTTACGCCTGGGACAACTATTCGATGCTCATCCTTGCATTGTTCCGACGTCCCCGGGCGGACGAGAGTGGAGCCGTCCACGAACCCCGTTTCACGGAGACCCCATGTCACAGCACCCGTCCCCCGTCGACCGTTCCGGCCTCGCCGGTGACGTCCTCGCCGTCGTCAGCCAGAGCGGCCCGACCGTCTCCTTCTTCGACGCCGCCACCGACCGGCTCCTCGACACCGTCGAAGTCCTGGCCGAGCCGCACGAGTTGTGCTTCGACCCGACCCGGCGGCTGCTCTGGTGCGCCACCGCCTACGACTCGGGCTACTACCACGCCCACAGCGGCAAGCGCACCGAACTGACCGTCATCGACGCCGACACCCGGCGCATCGTCGAGGTGGTCGACCTCGCCCCCGAACACGGCCCGCACGGACTGGCCCTGGACGCCGCCCGGAACCGGCTCTACGTCAGCGTGGAGGGCGGACCGGACCGCCCGGGCGGCGTCGTGGTCATCGACACCGGGACCCGCCGCCCGATCGGCCGGATCGACACCGACGCCCCCGGGCCGCACTGGTTCGCCGTCTCCCCGGACGGGCGCACCGGCTTCGCCACCAACAAGGAGGCCCCGTTCGTCTCCGTGGTCGACCTGGAGCGTGGCGTCCTGACCGCCAAGGTCGAGGTCCCGGGCAGCGAGGGCGTCGCCGTCTCCGCCGACGGCAGCCGGGCGTACGTCGCCGGGCCCTACCTCGGCTTCGCCGGGGCACCCGGCGCCACCCCCGGCATCCGCGTCATCGACGCCGGATCGGCCTCGGTCGTCGACACCCTCCCGACCGGGTCCGCCGCGCTCCCGGTCCACCTCACCTCCACCGGCAGGCTGCTGGCCGGCGAGATCCGCTCGACCCCCGGCGAGGAGACCGGGCTGGGCCACCAACTCCCCGGCCGGCTCACCGTCTTCTCCGCCGACGACCACCGACACCTCGGTTCCGTCGAGGTCGGCCTCTTCCCCCTGACCATCACGTCCTCCCCCGACGGCCGCTTCGCCTACGTCTCCGGCGTCGTCTCCTCCACCGTCGACGTCGTCGCCCTCGACACCCTCACCCGCGTCTCCCGCCTCACCGTCCCCAAGCGCGCCGAACCCGGCGCCCACGGCCTCGCCTACATCCCTCGCCCCGCCTGAACCAGCCCGTCCCGGGCCCGATCCGGCCTCGGCTACCACCCCCGGCGGCACCCTGATCTCCCCCTGGGAAGCGTCCCCCAGGGGCGTGGACACGCCCGCGGGCGGGCAAGGGCCAGTCGTGGCAGCAAGCACGCGCGACGTGAGAAGGTACGACCCATGAAGCCGATCAAGTTCATCCTCAATGTCATCTGGCTCATTTTCTGCGGCATTTGGATGGCACTTGCCTACGTGGTCGCCGGCATCATCTGTTGCATCCTGATCATCACGATCCCGTTCGGAATCGCTTCGTTCCGGATCGCCGGCTTCATCCTGTGGCCGTTCGGGCGGACCGCGGTCGAGCGGTCCGACGCCGGGGCGGCCTCCTGCGTCGGCAACGTCATCTGGCTGGTGTTCGCCGGGTGGTGGCTGGCGTTGGCGCACCTGATCACCAGCATTCCGCTGTTCCTGTCGATCATCGGGATCCCCTTCGGCTGGGCCAACCTCAAGATGATCCCGGTCTCCCTCACGCCGCTGGGCCGCGAGATCGTCCCCACCGACCAGGAATGGGGCGCCCGGTAGCATCCGCGCCCATCGACGGCCGGCGAGGCGATGAGCCTCGCCGGCCGTCGGCGTTCCCGAACCCGTCGGTGTCCTGCTTCCCGTCGGCGTTCCGGCCGGCCCGTGGGGAGCGGACCGAGAACGTCCGCCCGGTCAGCGGCGGGCTGCCGTCCTGCGCACGCCGTACGCGGCGGCGCCGAGGGCGAGGACGGCGGCTCCCCACAGGACCGATTCCGCCGGGAGGGCGAGGGCCAGCGCGAGGCAGCCGGCCGTGCCGACGACGGGGACGGCTCTCGGCGGGCGGCCCTCGGCGGCGGTGAGGGTCCAGGCGGAGGCGTTGGCGACGGCGTAGTAGGCGAGCACGCCGAAGGAGGAGAAGCCGATCGCACCGCGGACGTCGCCGACGGCCGCGAGGACGGCGACGACCGCGCCGACCGTCAGTTCCGCGCGGTGCGGCACGCCGAAGCGCGGGTGGACGGCGGCGAGGGCGTGGGGCAGGTGGTGGTCGCGGGCCATCGCGAGGGTGGTGCGGGAGACGCCGAGGATCAGGGCGAGCAGCGAGCCGAGGGCGGCGACCGCGGCCCCGGCGCGCACCACCGGGACCAGCGCGGGCGCCCCGGCCGCCCGGACCGCGTCGGCCAGCGGCGCCCCGGCGTGGGCGAGCCGGTCCGGGCCGAGGACGGCCAGGACGGCGAGCGCGACGGCGGCGTAGACGACCAGGGTGATGCCGAGGGCGAGCGGGATAGCCCGGGGGATGGTGCGCCGAGGGTCGCGCACCTCCTCGCCGAGGGTGGCGATGCGGGCGTACCCGGCGAAGGCGAAGAACAACAGGCCGGCGGCCTGCAGCACGCCGTGGAACCCGGCGTCCGCTCCGACCGCCCAGCGGCCGGGGTCCGCCTCGCCGCCTGCCAGGCAGGCGGTGACCACGGCGGCGAGCACGCCCAGGACGAGGGCGACGATCGCCCGCGTCAGCCGGGCGGCCTTCTGCACGCCGACGTAGTCGACGGCGGTCAGCACGACGACGGCGGCGACCGCGACCGCGTGGGCCTGCCCGGGCCAGACGTAGGTGCCGACAGTGAGCGCCATCGCCGCGCAGGACGCGGTCTTGCCGACCACGAAGCCCCACCCCGCGAGGTACCCCCAGAACTCGCCGAGCCGCTCCCGGCCGTACACGTAGGTGCCGCCGGACTGCGGGTAGCGGGCGGCGAGCCGGGCGGAGGAGGTCGCGTTGCAGTACGCCACCACGCCGGCCAGTGCCAGCCCGATCAGCAGCCCGGACCCGGCGGCGGCGGCCGCGGGCGCCAGCGCGGCGAAGACACCGGCGCCGACCATCGACCCCAGCCCGATCACCACGGCGTCGAACACACCCAGGTGCCGCCGCAGTTCCCCCGGCCCGGCCACCGACGCCACACCGCTCATCGACCTGCACCTCTCCTCGTCGGACTCGGACGGCGACGCACGATACCGGAGGCAGGGAAACGCCCGGGGCGGCGCGGGGCGGGCGGGCGGCGGGTGACCGGTCGCGCGGTCGGTGGGTGGCCGGTCGCGCGGGCGGGCGGTCAGCGGGTGAGGCGGGCTTCGAGGGCGCGGAGGTCCGCAGCGAGGGAGGTGCGGACCGGGCGGGACAGCAGTGCGGTGAGGCGGTGGACGCCGGTGGAGTCGCCACGCACGCGGATGCGGGCGAAGGTGCCGCCCTGGGTGGGCTCGAAGGTGTAGGTGACGTGCATGGGCGTCGGCCCGGCCGAGGAGACCATGTCGAGCACCACCGGCGGGTGGTGGCCCGCGACCCGCAGGACGTAGTCGAAGCGCCGACCGAGGAAGTACGCGGTGCGGGTGACCTCGGCGCCCACGCCGAAGCCGCCTCCGTCGGCTTCGCGGGTGAGGGCGGCGTGGCGGATGCCCCGGGTCCACTCGTGGTCGTGGCGCCAGTCCATGGCGTAGGCGGCGACCGTGGCGGGCGGGAGGGGGATCAGGCGTTCCACCGTGACGTCGAGGCGCATGATCACACTCTCCCGCCGGGAGGCCGGGTCCGCCTTCCGGCGTGGCCGGTCAGCGGCCGCGGGAGTCAGGAGCCGTGGGGCCGGTGGCCGTGGGGCCGGTGGCCGTGGGGCCGGTGGCCGTGGGGCCGGTGGCCGTGGGGTCAGTGGCCGTGGGGCCGGTGGCGCGGGGCCGGTGGCGCGGGGCCGGTGACCGCAAAGGCCAGTGGCCGCAGGGGTCGGCGGTGTCCCCGTGGGGGTCGGCGGGCCGGCCCGCGCAGGCGGCCGCCGGCCCTGCCGGCCCTGCCGGGTCGGCGAGGGCGGGCGCGGCGGGGTAGGCGAGGGCCAGGGCGAGGACGGCGGCGAGGGCGGCGTCCGCCGGCAGGGAACGGACCTGGGGGTGAGCAGTCCTGCCGGGACTGTGCGCACACAAACGGTGCGGCATTCCCGGGCGGCCGCCCGTCCACTCGCCCGGGCGAGCGCGCAGCACCGGCACGCGCCGCCCCCGCGGCCTCCGCCCCGCGGTCGCCGTCCCCGCGGTCGCCGTCCCCGCGGCCCGGAGCACTACAGCCCCAGGATCCGCAGCGCCGCCTCCCGCATCTCGACCTTGCGGATCTTCCCGGTGACCGTCATCGGGAACTCCTCCACCACGTGCACATAGCGAGGGATCTTGACGTGTGCGAGCCGGCCGGTGCAGTACTCCCGGACGGCCTCGGCGGTGAGCGGCTCGGCGCCCTCACGCATCCGGACCCACGCCATCAGCTCCTCGCCGTACTTCGGGTCGGGAACGCCGATGACCTGGACGTCGAGGACGTCCGGGTGGGTGTACAGGAACTCCTCGATCTCGCGCGGGTAGAGGTTCTCGCCGCCGCGGATGACCATGTCCTTGATCCGCCCGGTGATGGCGACGTAGCCGTCCCCGTCCATCACCGCGAGGTCCCCGGTGTGCATCCAGCCGGCGGCGTCGACGGCCTCGGCGGTGCGCTCGGGCTCGTTCCAGTAGCCGAGCATGACGGAGTAGCCGCGGGTGCACAGCTCCCCGGGCTCGCCGCGCGGGACGGTGCGGCCGGTGGCCGGGTCGACGACCTTGACCTCCAGGTGCGGGCCGACCCGGCCGACGGTGGAGACCCGACGCTCGACCGGGTCGTCGACCCGGGTCTGGGTGGAGACCGGCGACGTCTCGGTCATGCCGTAGCAGATGGAGACCTCGGCCATGCCCATCCGTTCGATGACCGCCTTCATCACCTCGCTCGGGCAGGGCGAGCCGGCCATGATGCCGGTGCGCAGGCTGCCCAGGTCGTACTGCTCGAAGTCGGGGTCGGCGAGTTCGGCGATGAACATGGTCGGCACGCCGTACAGCGAGGTGCAGCGCTCGGCGGCGACGGCGGCCAGCGTGGCACCGGGCTCGAACGAGGGGGCCGGGATGACCGTGCAGGCACCGTGGGAGGTGGCGGCCAGGTTCCCCATCACCATGCCGAAGCAGTGGTAGAAGGGCACCGGGACGCAGATCCGGTCCTGCTCGGTGTAGTCGAGCAGCTCGCCGACGAAGTACCCGTTGTTGAGGATGTTGCGGTGGGACAGGGTCGCACCCTTGGGGAACCCGGTGGTCCCCGAGGTGTACTGGATGTTGATCGGGTCATCCGGGGTCAACTCGCCCTGGCGTTCGGCGAATTCGGCGAGCAGTGCCGGCGTGGCCCGTCGGCCGGCGGCGAGCACGGCGTCCCAGGCCGGACCTCCGGTCAGCAGCACGCGCTCCAGCTCCGGGCAGCGGGGCCGCCCGTCCTCGATCATCGCGGCGTAGTCGGAGGTCTTGAACCGCTCGGCGGCGACCAGCAGCCGGATGCCCGCCTGGTTCAGCACGTACTCCAACTCGTGCGCGCGGTAGGCGGGGTTGACGGTGACCAGGACCGCGCCGAGCTTGGCGGTGGCGTACTGGGTGAGCGTCCACTCGGCGCAGTTGGGCGCCCAGATGCCGACCCGGTCGCCCTTGGCGATGCCGAGTTCCAGCAGGCCGAGGGCCAGGGCGTCGACGTCGGCGGCCAGTTCGGCGTACGTCCAGCGGCGGGCGGTGGGGCGGTCCACCAGGGCGTCGCGGTCGGGGAAGGCGCGCACGGCGCGGTCGAGGTTCTCCCCGATGGTGTCGCCGAGCAGCGGGACGTCCGAGGTGCCGGAGGCGTGGCTGCGCTGGGCGGGCGTGGTCGGCACGTGCGGGCTCCAGGGTCCGGCGGGGCGGGTCGGGTCGGGGACCATGGTCCCGGTCGCGGGGCCGCCCCGCCACCCCCGAACGGGGGTGCCGGGCGGTCCTGGGCCGGACACGACACCGGGGCCGCCCGTCGGGTTCGACGGACGGCCCCGGGCCCGGAGCGCGGTCAGGCGTTGATGCAGGTGTTGCCGAAGGTCGGGTTCAGGATCGAGATGAAGCCGATCGAGTTGCCGCAGAAGTTGTTCTCGACGTTGATCGGGATCTGGATCTGGTTGCCGGACAGGACGCCCGGCGAGCCGAAGGCGACACCGTTGGCGGTGGCATCGCCGGCGGCGGCGGTCCCGGCTCCGGCGAGGACGCACACCGCGGCGACGGCCGTGGCGGCGAGGTAGGTGCGAATACGCATTCTTGCGTCACTCCTTGTGAGGGTGGCGAACATCCTTGTGACGGTCACACTCGCACCGATGGAACGCGACGGCAGTCCGGGAACGTCCGAATTGGTCAGTCGGAGGGCGTGTCGCCCTCCCGCTCCACCGCGGCGGGACCGGCGGATCCGGCCACGCTCAGCGATTCCAGCAGCTCACGCGCCGGGTCCAGGTCGGGCTCGGCCGCCAGCGCGGCACGCAGCAGGACCACCGCGGCGGCCGGGTCACCCGCGCGCAGGGCGTCCAGCGCCCGGTTGTAGTCGATCCGACCGGCGTAACGCAGCCGGAACAGCGCGGACAGGTCCTCCCGGCAGGAGGGGCAGCACAGGCTCTGCCGGTCCGCCGTGACCCTGCACAGCGGGCAGGACACGTCGAGGTCGGCCACGGCACTGCTCATCGCGGCCCCGCCTCCTCCGGGCGCACCGGGCCGAGCGACTCGGCGGCCGGCTCGCTGCCCAGTTCCCGCTGCGCCTGCGCGTACAGGGCCAGCAGGTTCGACATGTGCGTGTTGACCTCCTCCATGTTGGGCGCCTCCACCGCGGCGTCCAGCCCCCGCAGCTCCGCCATGATCAGCTGGCCGAGGGCGGGCGAGACCATGTTCTGGGTCACGTAGACGTTGCACATGGTGAGCATCCGCATGGTGTGGCCGAGCGCGTCGCACAGCTCGTCCGCCCGCTGCGCCGCGCGCATCGCGCCCTCCCAGTCCGCCGCCTCGCGGCGCAGCCGCAGCTCCGCGGAGACCGACCGGAGCCGGTCCAGGTCGCTCGGGTCGAGGTGCTTCTCGCAGTAGTGGATGAACAGGCTCAGGTACGCCTCCGAGCCGCGCACCCAGCGCTGGGCCTTGAGCTGGCGCTGGGCCCGCTCCAGCGCCTCGTCCACCGAGCGGCCTCGGGTCTGGCCGGCCGCCAGGTCGTCCAGGGTGTCCATCAGCTGCTGGGCCTCGCGCATCTCGGCCTCGGTCAGCTCGCCGCCCCAGCGGTCGGTGAAGGTCTCGATCTGCCGCTGCTGCTCCTCGACCTGGACCTTCAGCTCCGGGTCCAGGGTGACCCGCTCCAGCTTGACGGTCTTCTCCGCGCCGCCCTGGATCCGGACCGACAGGGTGATGGTGCGGTCCCGGTCGAGGCCGAAGGCGACCTCCACCGGGGTGCGGCCGCCGAGGCCCTCGGGCAGCCGCAGGGTGAGATGGCCGATCAGCTCGTTCTGCTGGGCGATCTCGTGCTCGCCCTCGTAGACCGCCACCTCCAGCCGCTGGCGGCCGCTGCCCGAGACCACGAACTCCCGGCTGACCGGCGAACTCGTCGGGTAGCTGGTGTTCTTGGGGATGATGACGGCGAGGCGGCCGTCGTTCAGCTCGATGCCGAGGTTCTTCGGGGTGATGTCGAACGGGTTGGTGACCTGCATCAACTCGCCGCAGCCCGGGCAGACCTCGCTGCCGGGCGGGTTGACCACACCGCAGGAGGCGCAGCGCAGGCCGACGTCCTCGGCGGCGGTGGAGATCACCTTGGTCAGCCCGGGGGCCGCCGAGTTGAGCAGCTCGCCGCACAGTTCGCAGGCGGTGACGCCGGGGGCGGCCGGGGTGCCGCAGCGCGAGCAGTTGTCGCTGCGCACCACGGTGGTGGCCTGCGTCTGCTTCGGGACGGCCACCCCTCCGGTGCCCGGGCCGTTCATGTCCTGACCGCACTTGGGGCAGTCGGCGGCCTCGGAGTCGACCGGGACGTGGCAGGTCGGGCAGGGGACCCGGGGCGCACCGAGCAGGGAGGTCGCGCAGTTGGCGCAGTTGGAGGCGGAGAGGTCGCCGGGGGCCCGGCACTCCGGGCACTCCACCTCGCCGACCAGCGCGGACTGCACGGCCGCACCGAGCGCCACGCACTGCATCGGGTTGACGCCCCGCCGGATCCGGCGGGGACCGAACACCTCGCCGAGCCGCCGGGCGACCAACGGGATCGCGGTCGAACCGCCGACCAGCACCACCTCGTCGATGTCCCCGACGGTCAGGTTGGCCTGCATGATGGCCTTGTGCGTCAGCTCGATCGTGCGCTCGATCCGGGCCTCGATCAGCTCCTCGAAGCGGGCCCGCTCGAACTCCGCCTCCAGCACCAGCTGTCCGGCGCCGAGGCCGGGCAGGATGACCTCGGACGCCTCCTGGTTGGAGAGTTCGATCTTGATGGTCTCGGCGGTCGAGGCGATCTTGGGGCGGTCGCGCAGGTCGGGCTGGTAGTCCGAGCCGTACTCCTCGCGGATGTCCTCCAGCAGCGCGGTGGTGATCGCGCGGTCGAAGTCGTCGCCGCCGAGCAGGTTGTCGCCCTCGATGCCGAGCACCGAGACCGAGCCGGGCACCAACAGCAGGATGGAGATGTCGAAGGTGCCGCCGCCGAGGTCGTAGACGAGCACGGTCTTGCCCTCGTCGCCCGCCTCGGAGGTGATCCCGTACGCCAGCGCGGCGGCCGTCGGCTCGTTGATGATCCGCAGCACGTGCAGGCCGGCCATCCGGCCCGCCTCCTGGGTGGCCGCGACCTGCCGCTCACCGAAGTACGCCGGGACGGTGATGACGGCCCGCGGGAAGGGCTCGCCGAAGCGCTGCTCGGCGTCCTCCTTGAGCCGGTGCAGGATGATCGCGGAGATCTCGATCGGCGTGTACGAGCGGCCGTTGAACCAGACGTTGACGTCCCCGTCGGTGCCCGCGGTGACCTTGTAGTCGACCTCCTTGAGGGCCGCCTGGACCTGCGGGTCCTTGAACTTGCGGCCCATGAAGCGCTTCACCGAGCGGATCACGTTGGCGCCGTCGATGGCGATCCGGCCGCGCGCGGTGGAGCCCACCAGCAGTTCGCCCTTGCGGCCGCTGCCGACCACGGAGGGCGTGGCCTCCTGGTTCTGCCGGTTGAAGATGATCTCCGGCTCGCCCCGGCGCAGGTGGGCGACCACGGAGTTGGTGGTGCCCAGGTCGATGCCGAGTGTGCGGTACATGTCGTTCCCCTCTTGCCCCTCGTGGTCCTGGCTACTTCTTGCGCTTGGCCCGCTTGGCCCCGGCCGTGGCCTTGCGGCGGGCCCGGGGCGGGACCGCCCTGGGCTGGGCGCGGGCGGCAGGCACGGCGGCGGCCCCGGTCGCCACGGTCACGGCGGCCTCGGTCACGGCGGCCTCGGTCACGGCTGCCTCGGTCACGGCCCCGGGCTCCTGCGGGTGCTCTGGGTCCTGCGGGTTCGCCGCCCGCCCCGGGTGTTCCGGCTGCTCCGGCTGCGGGCCCTGGAGCACGTCCTCGACCTCGGCCGAGGTCAGCACCGGGTCGGCCGCCGCGTCCGCCTGCTGCTCGGGCACCGGCTCGGCCACTGGCTCGGGCTCGGGCTCGGGCACCGGCTCCGGCTCGGGTGCGGCAACCACCACCTGGGCCCGCCGCAGCACCTCGTCCCCCCAGAAGAATCCCGTCACCACCGTGCGCACCACCGTCTCCGGCGCCACCCCCGACCGGGCCTCCACCCCGACGATCTCGGCCAGGTCCGGGTCCGCCGTCAGGCCCTCCAGCCGCATCGGGCGGACCTTGGCCTTGGCCAGCCGGCCCAGCAACCGCCGCCGGGTCGCCTCGATGCCCTCGCCGCGCCCGAGCGCCACCAGCTCCCGGTCGAGGCCGAGGGCGGCCAGCGCGTCGTCCACCTCGACCAGGATGCCGAGCAGTTCGCGCTGCTCGGCCCGGGCGGCCTGCTGCTGCTCCGTCAGCTTGTTCCCCAGCAGGGATGCCCGGAACAGCAGTTGACCGAACTTCCGCTCCAGGTCGACGTCCTCGACGCCCGGCGGGATCTCCAGCCTCCGGGGGCCGTCGAACGGGTCTGCGGTCGGTGTGTCGGTCACTCGGGTACCTCGATCTGCGGCAGTACGGACAGGTCGGCCGCGTAGCGGGCGGGGACGGCCGGTTCGGGATCGGCGCCGCCCGGGGCGGGCTCGGCGAAGTCGGCGGCCAGCTCGGCGCGGTGCAGCACCAGCAGGGCGGGGACGGGCGGCAGCGGCGGGCGCTCGATCACCAGCAGCGGTTCGGCGAGCGCGGGCGCGAGCAGCTCCGCGGCCTGGTCGACGGGCTCCGGCGGGAGGGGCTGCTGGAGGTCCGACTCCAGTCGCCGGTCCGGGTTCCGCAGCAGTGCGGCGGCCTCCTGGATCTGCTGACGGGTGTGGCGGCCCGCCCGCATCGCCGGTCCGACGGCGAGGTTGATCTCGCGTACACCGGCCGTGAGCGGGATGCCCAGGACCTCGTACGGCGACGGTTCAGGCAGTGGCATGGCGGGCTGTCTCTCTCCTCACGACTCACGACTCACGACTCACGACTCACGACTCACGGCTCGGGGCCCGGAATTCACGGCTCGGGGCTCGGGACTCGGGACGGCTGCGACGGCGGACGGGCTGGCGGGCTGACTTACCGGGCTGACGAGCGGGACGGGCCGGCCGGCGGGCGGGGGCGGTTGCGTACGGTCTAGGACGACCGCAACTGCCGTGCGGTTGCCGTCAGTAGAGCGCGTTGATCCGCCGCTGCGTGGCACGCAGGTCCGCGTCCTCCGGGCTGTGCTCGACGGCCTTCCGGGCCAGCTCGCGGGCCTCCCGCAGCTGTCGGGCGTTGGCCCGCTGGACGGCGTACGAGCCGTAGACGATGCCGAGTTCGCGGTGCAGTTTGCCGACGTCCTCCGGGGTGCGGGACAGGCCGAGCGCCTCCTCCAGCAGTCGGATCGCCTCGACGTAGCGGCGGGCCTCGTAGTGGCCGATGGCCTCGCCGCGCCAGACGCTGACCATCAGCTGCCGGATGTCGGCCGAGTCGTCGTAGGACTTGGCCTTCTGCAGCATCGCGGCCTGGGCGGTGAACGGCTTGTCCTGCATGTCGTCGAGGACGTGGTTGGCGAGCATCACCCCGACCCGTCGCGGGGCCTCGTGCTCGGCGTCGCCGTCCCACTCCGGGTCCGCGTCCAGGGCCTCCGCCATCCGCCGGACGGCGCGGACGCGGTCGTCGGCGAAGGCGGCGGAGCGGGCGAGGTGGCGCAGGACGAAGGCGAGTCCGAGCCGGTGGTCCGGGTCGGGGTTGAGGGCGATCAGCGCCCGCCAGGCCTCGGCGGCCTCCTCCAGCTCGGCCACGGAGGCGTCGGTGCGGCTGAGCTGGCCGGCCCGGTTGCCGAGGGCGGCCTCCAGGAAGTGCCGGGCGGTCGGGTCGCCGGGGGCGAGCTCCATGCTCTTCTGCAGCAGGTCCAGGGCGCGGGTGTAGTCCTTGTCCTCGTTGTTGATCTTGCGGGCCCACTGGGCGTACGTGGCGCCGAGGTCGCCGCGCACCTCGGGGTCGTCGGGGGCCAGCGCGTACGCCTTCTCCAGCAGTTCGGCCGCGCCGGCCTGGTCGTCGACGGTGCTCTTGAGCAGCGCGCGGGCGGCTCGGACGCCGGACTCGGCGGCGATCGTGGCGGCGTCGGCCGGCAGTGCGGCGCCGGGGACGGCACGGGCGCGGGTGAGGCAGTCCAGGGCCTCGCGCCAGTCCTGGTTGCGGTGGTGCGCACGGGCCTGGCTGACCAGGGACACGCCGAGAAGTTCCTGCCAGTCCTTGCCGCGCTCGCCCTCGGCCACCCCGTCCAGGGCGGCGACGGCAGCGGCCTGACGGCCCTGCAACTGCAGGTAGTGCTGCGGGCCGAGCGCGCCGAACAGGCTGAGGGCCCGGGCGATCGGCGGTGCGTCCGGCCCGGCGGCGGCGCGCCGCCGGTCCCCGACGGCCCGTTCGAAGGCCTCGGCCCAGGCTGCGGGTCCGGGCTGGGCGCGGAGCAGCCGGTCGAGCGTGGGGCCGACCGTCAGCCGGCGGGCGGGGCGGCCGGGCAGGGATATCCGGACGTCCTCCTGGGCGAAGGCGTCGGCGCTGTGGGCCTCCATGCCGAGGAGCAGCGTCCAGGCGGTGACCTCGTCGCCGCTGCGGCCGACGGCGCGGTCGAGGACGCGCAGGTCGTCCCGGAGGCGGTCGATGAGCCCGGTGCGGGCGGCGGCCAGCCGCTGCGGTTCGGCGGTGCGGCCGGTGATCCGGGCCGACTCGGCCCACAGGTCGGGTTGGTGCAGGGCCGCGACCAGGCAGCCGAGCGTCCAGGCCCAGACCTCCTCCTCGGCCGTACCGGAGCCGGACGTACCCGAGCCGGCGGCACCCGAGTCGGCGGCACCGGAGCCGGCCTCACCGGGGGCCGGGGCGGCGGCCGCCGCGAGCCGGTACCCGGCCAGGCCGAGGGCGTGCAGCAGCCGGGGGTGCGCCGGGTCCTTCAGCAGCAGCTCGCGGTAGGCCTCCCAGGCCTCGCGGTGGCGGCCCTCGGCCGCGTACTGGTGCGCCTCGTGCTCGGCGAGCACGACGAGCGTGCCCGCTGCCTGCGGGTGTTCGGGGGCGAGGGTGAGGGCCTGGCGCAGGTCACCGGCGGCGCGGCCGGGCTGCCCGGCGGCGAGGGCGGCACCGGCGCGGCGGACCAGGACGGCGGCGCGGACGGCGGTGGCGTCGGCCGGCAGGTCGGCCAGCGCCTCGTCGTGGCGGCCGAGTTCGGCGCGCAGCAGGGCGAGGTCGAGCCGCACCGGTGCGGCCGCGGCGCTGTCGCCGAGCGCCGCGGCCCAGGCGGCCAGGACGGGTTCGGCCTGCTCGGGTGCGCCGACGCGGCGGGCGCAGTCCAGGACGGCGCGCAGCGCGGGGCCGGCGCAGCGGACGCATCGGGGCGCGCCGGTGCCCTCGGGCGCGTGCAGGTGGTCGGCGCAGGTCTCGCGGCCGCAGCCGCCGCAGGCGCCGGTGGCGGCCGAGGTCCGGTCGCAGACCGCGCAGTCGCCGGCGTGGCCGGCCGCGGAGGACCGGTCGGCCCGGGTGGCCGCGGTCAGGAAGTGCCGGTACCAGTCCAGCGCGGCGGCCCAGTTGCCGGCCCGTTCGGCGAGCAGGGCGCGCAGTCGGGCGACCGCCGGGTCGCCGGCCGGGTCGGGCGGGCCGAGCAGGGCGATCGTCTGGGCCGGGCGGCCGGCCAGCAGGGCGACGGCGGCGAGGTGGTAGCGGTCGCGCAGGCCGCCGCCTGCGTCCAGCAGGGTGGCGGCCGTCTCCGGCGCGCCCTCGGCGAGGGCGAGGGCGGCGCGCAGCCGGGCCTGCCGGTGGGTGAGGGCGCCGGGCAGGGTGTCGGCGAGGGCGAGCGCGGCGGTGACGCGTTGCCGTGCCTCGGGGCGGTCGCGGCCGGTGACCAGCAGGTGGGCGGCCTCGCGCAGGGCGGCCTCGCGCAGCGCCGCGCGGTAGCCGGGGGCGGCCGGGTGCTCGGCGGTGGCCCGCTGCCAGAGCTCGCGGGCGGCGACCGGGTCGGCGGCCAGGCGGGTGCGGGCGAGCCGGTCGCGGGCCAGGGCCCGGCGCTCGCTCAGTTCGTCGTCGTCGAGGGGCTCCCAGCGTGCGAGGGCGCCGGCCGGGTCGTCGGTGCGGGCGAGGGCGAGGCCGTGGTGGAAGGCGGCGATCCGGGTCCAGCGGGAGCCCGGGTCGGTGTCGGACTCGGCGCGCAGCAGCGGCTCGGCCTCGGTGGTCCGTCCGGCGGCGAGCAGGGCGGCGCCGAGCCGGACCCGGGCGGGACGCCAGTCGGGTGCCTGGTCGAGGCCCGCGCGGTAGTCGGCGACGGCCTCGGCGGGGCGCTGGGCCCGTTCGTGGACCAGGGCGAGGCCGAACCGGGCCGGGGCGTGGGCGGGTTGGAGGGTCAGGGCGGCGGCGAACTGTTCCCGGGCCTGGTCGTCGGCGCCGAGCAGCAGGGCGAGCCGGCCGAGGGCGTAGCGGGGCCGGGGGTCGGTCGGGCCCTCGACGGCGGCGGAGGCGAGGTCGGTCCAGGCGGCCTCGGTGCTGCCGAGCCGCTGCCGGGCCAGGCCGCGGAAGAGCAGGCTGTCGGTGCGCAGCGCCGGGCCCCGGCCCCAGGGGGAGGGTTCGCCGGGCTCGCGCCGCAGGGCCTCGTCGAAGGCGGCGACGGCGGGTTCGTCCCGGTGCAGGGTGTACAGCTGGGCGCCCCAGCGGAACCAGAGTTCGCCGCTGCCGCCGGGGGCCGCGGCGGCGAGCAGCGCCTCGGCCTCGTCGGCCCGGTCGGTGTCGCGGAGCAGGGCGGCGCGGGCGAGCACCGGCCAGTCGCGGCCGGGCAGGGCGGCGAGGGTGCGGGCGGTGGTGTCCTCGCGCTGGCCGGGGTCGCCCTCGCGGCAGCGGCGTTGCAGCCAGGCGACGGTCCGGGCGGCGGTCTCGGCCTCCTCGCCGGGTTCGGCGCCGGCGGCCCGCAGCAGGGCGAGCAGCGGTCCGAGGTCGCCGTCCGGGGCCTGCATCCGGTCCTCGGCGAGGCGGCGCAGGGCCCACCGGGGCAGTTGGGCGGCCGGGTCGGCGAGCAGCGGGAAGGCCTCGCGGTAGAGGGCGAGGGCGGCCTGCCGGTCGCCGGTGGGGAGGGTGGCCTCGGCCTGGCCGATCAGTGCGAGGCCGCGCTGCGGGCCGAGTTCGGCGGGCCCGGTGGCGAGGTTCCCGGCCAGTCTGGCGTAGCGGCGGCGGGCCTGGGCGGCCTTGCCGGCGGCGAGCCGTTCGGCGGCCGCGGCCAGGGCCTTCGCCACCGTGTCGGCGTCCAGGGCCCGTCGGCGGCGGGCCAGTACGGCGACGACCGCACCGGTCAGTGCCACCACGATCAGCAGCACCGCTAGCAGCGCCATGCACCGTCCCCCTGTGTCAGGATGTCGCCCGCCCATGATCAACGAGGTTCGGGCGGTCGTGAGTTGACGTCGTGTCGTGATGTTGCTCGGGCGCCATCAGAATAGGCCCTCGATCGGACAGACGAACAGGAAAGAGCACTATCCTGGGCAACGCATCAACAGGGCGTGAACAAGCGCGTCAACAGCGGTCATAAGCGTCGAGCGGTTCAGAAGCGTCGGGGGTCGTGTGTCCGAGTCGCGTTGGGTGCCCGGCCTCCGGTTCGGGCCGGAGTTCGACCCCGAGCAGTACGAACTCCTGGAATTCCACCACCGGGGCGGCGAAGCCGAGGTGTGGCGGGCCGTGCGGACCGGCCACAACGGCCGCAAGGAACTGGTCGCCGCGAAGATCATGCTGGAGCGCGACCCGTCCGAGGTCCGGCGCTGGCTGGGGCGCTGGGACGACGTCTCGCACAACGCCCACCGACTGGGCGTCACCGACCTGGTGGTGCCCAGCTTCCTGCTCGGCCCCTCCCCGCACCGGCCCGGCGCGGTGCCCTCCGGCGGGCTGCTCGGCTACCAGATCTCGCCGTGGGTCGAGGGCGTGCCGCTGCACACCTGGGCCCGCGCCCAGCGCGGCGGTCCGGCGGCGGTGGCCGAGGTGCTGTCCCGGCTCTGCCGGATCGTCGACGAACTGCACCGCAAGCGCTGGGTGCACCGCGACATCTCCCCCGCCAACGTCCTGGTGGACGGCCAGGGCCAGGTCAAGCTGATCGACCTGACCTTCCTCGCCCCACTCGACCACACCCTGACCGTCGCGGTGTTCACCCCCGGGCACGTCCCGCCGGAGGCCGAGCAGGTCGGCGGCTTCCCGACCACCGCCAAGGACCTGTTCGCGGTCGGCACCCTCGCCCGCACCCTGCTGCTGCCCGACCACGGCCGGCTCGACCACCGGCTCGCCGCCGAACAGGCCCGCGCCGAACTGCTCGCGGCCGGCTACGCCGACGAGCTGGCGCGCTGGGCGTGCGAACCACTGGCACGCGACCCGGAACGCCGCCCCGCACCGCTCGGCCCGTGGGTCGCCCGCGGCCGCGAACTGCTGCGCTCCCACCGGCCGGTGGCCCGCACCGCGGGCCTGGCCGTGCTGCCCGACCGGGCCGGGCGCCCACTGGTGGTCACCGGCGGCTCCGAGGGCACCGCACTGACCGGCCCCGGCCAACCCGGACAGCGCCTTCCGGCCGGCCAGGGCCCCGGAGCCGTACGGGAGTTGACGGCCGGCTGGGCCGGGCGCCAGGGCGAGCTGGTGGTCTGCGCCGAGGACCGCGGCAACACCCTCTGGATCGGCACCTCGGCCGGCTGGTGGGAGGCGGCGCGCGGGGTCAACGGGCTCGCGGGGGCGGTCGGTCCGGGCGGGGAGATGACGGCGTGGACGGCCGTCGGCGGCGCGCTGCGCTCCTACCGCTGGGCACCCGGCCTCACCCTCACCGGCCAGGAGCTGCCCGGCTGCCCCGCCGACCGGGTGCTCGCGGCCATCGAGGAACGGCCCGGCTGCTGGCTGGTCCTGGTCGAGCACCGCGGCCGGATCCTGAGCTGGCGGCCCGGATCCGCCGAACCGCCCGCCCCGCTCGGCCCCGACGGCGCCCTGCGCGCCGGGGCGCTGGCCCGCGCCTCCGCCGGACCGCAGGCAGCCACCCTGCGGCCGGACGGCTCCGTCCAGCTGCACGCCCTCGGCTCCACCGGGCCCGGCACCGAGATCGGCGACGGCGAACCCACCCTCGACATCGCCATGGTGGGCCACCGCGGCGGCCCCACCGTCGCCCTGGCCGGCGCCGGCGGCGTCCGGCTGCGACTGCCCGCCGGCGGCGCCTCCCGCCGCCCGCGCTGGTGGCGCCCGACCCTGCGCCCGGCCACCCGGGTCGCGCTGGCGATGGGCGACGACTGGCGGCTCTGCCTGGCCGCGGTGGTCGAGGGCGAGCTTCAGGTCTGGCAGGAGGACGCGGCGTACCGCTGGCAGGCGGTGGAGCTGCCGGAGGGGCCCTGAGGCCGTGAGCCGGCCGGCCCGGGGACGCGGCCCGGCCCGGCCGGCGTCGACTGCGGGAGCCCTGCGACGGCCGGCCCCGCGGGAGCGCGGCGGCCGTCGGCCCGTGACGAGACACCGAGGCCCCGGGACCCCGAGCGGGGTTCCGGGGCCTCGGCCCGGCGGTGGAGAGTGGTCAGGTGCCCCCGCGGTTCAGCGGACGCGAGGTGGTGGAAGGGCTCCGGTGGACGCCGGCCGACGGACGCGGGCGGTGGAGCCGGGTCAGCGGAAGCGCCGCAGCCGCAGGCTGTTACCGACCACGAAGACCGAGGAGAAGGCCATGGCGGCGCCGGCGATCATCGGGTTGAGGAGTCCGGCGGCGGCCAGGGGCAGGGCGGCGATGTTGTAGCCGAAGGCCCAGAAGAGGTTGCTCCTGATGGTGGCGAGGGTGCGGCGGGAGAGTCGGATGGCGTCGGCGGCGGC
>NZ_JBEZIQ010000074.1:0-43793 GCF_040651155.1 Kitasatospora sp. NPDC048545 | reverse complement strand
TCGCCCTGGGGGAACTCGACGCTGACGTTGTCGAGGGCGACGACGCGGGTCTCCCCCTCCCCGTAGACCTTGTTCAGGCCGGTGGCGCGGGCGGCTGCCACACCGGAGCGGACGGCGGTTGCGGGGAACGTCACGTGGACTCACTCCTGGGGAGGGAAAAGCGGAAAATCTGACTCCAGTCCATCCTCCCAAGACGTTCTTGTGAGGTACGTATGCCGAGCGGACGGTCGGCCCCCGCCGACCCGGCGGGGTGGCGGGGGCGCTCTCCTCCTCAGGTATGACGCGGACCCCTGGGGGGCGGGGCGGCCGACCGGACACGGTCCGGTCCCGGGACGACCACCCCGCCCGCTACTCCACCGCGACCCCGAAGGCCGCCGCCAACCCGGCCAGACCGTTGGTCACCGCCCTGCCCGACGGGCTGAACTCCCAGCCGCCGCCGCCCCGTCGGAACGCGCCGAGCAGCATCGCGCTGTCCGGCACCCCGCCGGTGGTGCCCGCCCAGTCCGCCGGACCGGCCGCGCCCGGCCCGTACGCGGCGGCGACGGCCAGCCCGTGCACGTACCCGAGCGGCAGGGCCGGATGCTCCTCCTCCTCGGTGGAGACCGCGACCACCACCTCGTCGACCGCGGCCGACAGCCGGTGCAGCTCCAGGGTCAGCCGGGCCGCCCGGGTCGGCTCGCCCGGCACCGAGCGGGTCGGGTGCAGCCGGACGGCCCCGTCCGGGTCCTGCGGGCAGTTGAAGAACACGAAGTGCTCGTCGCTCAGCACCCGGCCCCCGGCGCACAGGAAGGCGGTCACGTCCAGCTCCACCGGGTCCCCGGCGGCCGTCCGGCTCTGCCAGCTCACCGTGAGGGCGCTCTCCCGCCCGGCTTCCCCGGCCGCCCCGGTGCCCCCGGTCGCTCCCGTTCCCCCGGCCGCCCCGGGCGTGCTGCCGGCGGTGCCCGCGGCCGCCGGGGTGCCGCCGCCGAGCCGGCCGCGCAGCCCCTGCTCGGCCAGCAGCCCGACCAGCTCCGGGCCGCTCACCAGGGTCAGCGGCTTGCCCTCGATGTAGCTGTACGAGCCGCGGCCGAAGCCCGCCGTGGTGACCAGGATCCCCTTGATCGCGCCGTGGTGGCGGACGGTGGACTCCAGATCGCGCACCGCCGTCGGCGGGACGGTCTTCTTGTAGCGCTTCGCCTGGATCACGATCTTGCCGCCGGTCACCGGGTCCAGGTCCTCGGCCACCACGTCCACCCCGACGTCGCCGCTGCGGGCCGTGGTCATCACCCGGAACCCGCGCAGCCGGAACAGCTCGGCGATCAGGTCCTCGAACTCCAGTGGATCCATCTCGAACAGGTCCGGCTCGTCCTCGCCGCCGTGCCCGGCCAGACTCCCGCCGACCGTCTGCGGCCGGCGGTCCGGACGCACCTCGTCCAGCCGCTCCGGGCGCGCCGACAACCGGCCGCCCAGACCCTGGAAGCACTCCACCGCATCCACCCGGTCCAGCGCCAGCCCGGCGAACCCGGCCCGGGCCGCGGTCAGCGTCGACACGAAGCGCTCCGCCTCCCGGCCCGTCGCCGGGTCGATGCCGAGGACGAAACCGTTCAGCACCACCGAGTCCAACAGCCCGTCCCGGTCCGCCCGGAACACCTCCGCCACCACCCGCAGCGCCGACTGCGCCAGGACCTGCCGGTACAGCGCCTTGCGCTCCGTCGCCGGGCGGGCCACCTCTGCCTCGCGGTCGTCCGACTTCACGTACCGCACCCGGGCCGCCGCCGGCACCACGTCCGGCCCCGGCAGCTCCCAGTCCACCACCAGCTGCCGGCCCGCCGCGTCGAAGGCCGCCACCAGCCGGTGCGGGAAGCCCTCCGGCCACGCCGCCGAGGCGTACAGGCCCGCCGTGAAGTACTCCTGCACCGCCTCCGGCTCACCCGCCCGCAGCCGCCGCAGCAACTCCTCGGTCCGGGCGCCCCGTTCCTCGTCCTGGAGCCGGAACCGCTCCGCCCACGCCAGGTACTCCCGGTGGTACGCGGCCAGCCGCTGCTGCCGGTTCGCCTCCCGTGCCTGCGCGGCGTACCAGTCCTGCTCGAACCGCGCCCGGGCCTGCGCGAGGTACTGCTCGTACTGACGCCGCACCCCCGGATTGCGGGCCTGCACGGGATCCGGCGGCGGCACGACGTACACGGCGGACGTCTGGTCCGGCATCCCCACCGGCTCACCCAGCGGCCCGGGGTCGAACGGCGGCACCGCGCTCGGCGCCAGCAACGCCTGCGGACCGAACGCCGGCGCGGCCATCCCGGCCGCCAGCAGACCTCTCAACTCCTCCACCCGGGAGTCCAGTTCACCCGTCCGCCGGGCCGCCTCCGCCTCCCGCGACTGCTGGTACGCCCGCTGCGCCTCCCGCTCGTTGCGGGCCGTGGCCCGCTGCGCCTCGCGCTGCTCCCGCTCCCGCCGACGCTCCTCCGCCGCCTCGGCGCGCCACCGAGCCTCCTCCCGGCGCTGCTGCTGCCGCTGCGCCTCCGCCCAGATCGCCAGCACCCCGCCGCTCCGCCGCCCCGACACCGTTCGTCCACCCCATTCACCTCGTGCCGACCCGGCCGGCCCCACGCCGCCACCCGGCCGCGCCGCCAACCGCGCCCGCCACAATAGAACGTGGACACCCCACCCGGCCAAGCGTCGCTGACCTGGGGGCCTTCCGGGCGCGACCGGGGCCGTGGCCGGCGCCCCACCGGCCCGCGGAGGGCTGCCGGGCGGGGCCGTCCCCGAGGACGTCCCGGGACCGCGGAGTGCCGCGTGACCTGCGGCGCTTGCCGAGTGCCGCACGAGCGCCGGACGAGCGCCGCACGAGCGCCGGACGGCCCGGCCGCCGCACGAGCGCCGGCACGCCGCCCGGGGCCGCTCGGGGCCTCGACGGCGAGCCGGAGGGCGAGGGCGAGGTCGTCCGGGGTGGGGTGTCGATCATGACCGGGACGCCGGCAACGCTTCGGGCCGACGGTGGCCGAATGACCGTTGTCGGTCCCGGCGGGTAGCCTCGCCTGGTCGAGTACCCCCAGGGAGGGACGCCCGTGACCATCCCCGCACCGCAGCACCGGGACCACCCCGGCGGCTGGATCTCCACCGGTCTGAGCTGGCAGGACGGCCGTGCCGTGCTCGGGGCCGTGCGGGGCTCCCGGGTGCACGAGCGCGCGGTGGCGCCGGGTGCGGAGGTCGGCTGGCTGCTCGGCGGCCCGCGCCGCTGCACCGGGGCCTGGCTGGTCGGGGCGACGGAGCGCACCCCGTGCCCGCACCACGCGGTGATCGACCCGGCCGGCGGCGCCACGCAGTGCCCGGCCTGCCAGAGCGTGGACCGCGGCCTGGCCCTGGCGCGGGACCAGATCCTCGACGACGGCCGCACCTACCTGCTGTACCTCGCCTGGTTCGGCGAGGGCCTGCTGAAGGTCGGCCTGACCGCCGAGCAGCGCGGTGACGCCCGTCTGCTCGAACAGGGCGCGCTGGCCTACGCGTTCACCGCCCGGGGCGGCCTGCCCGCCGTACGGCGCGCCGAACTCACGGTCGCCGCCTCGGGCCTGGCCCGTGAGCGGTACAAGTCCCGGCTCAAGGCCGACCACTGGTGGTTGCACGGCGACGCCCCGCACCGCCGGACGGTGCTCACCGAGGCGCGCGCCCGGGCGCACCGGCTGCTGGACGGCCACGCGGTGGAGCTCCTCGCGGACCGTGCGGACCGTCCGGTGGTGGACCACGTGGAGCGCTTCGGCCTCGCCGGCGGAGCCCCCGAGACCTACCGGGAGATCGCCGGGCTCGCCGACGGCGCGGTGATCGCGGGGCGGCTCCGTCCGCCGATCGGCAAGCACCTCTTCCTCGACCAGGCCGACGGCTCCGGCCCGCTGCTGCTGGACACCCGCCGCCTCACCGGCTGGACGCTCACCCCGGTGGCCGACCGCCCCTCCGAGGGGCTGATCCTGCAGGAGCGGGTCCGTCCGCCGGAGCCGGACACCCAGGAGGCGTTGTTCTGACCCCGGTCGCCCCCTGAGCCCTGAGCCCTGACCGAGGGCCCGGGCCCGCGCGAACGCACCCCTCGCACCGGATGACGTCGGCGGCCCGGTCGTGGGGTCGGCGCGACACCGGACGGCGCCACCGGGACCAGCCACTTCGAGACGCGGCGGACCGGACAGGCACCGGCCGGTCGACCGGTCAGCCGCTGATCAGGGCGAGCAGCTGGTTTGCCAGGCCCAGCGCGGGCGCGGCCGCTTCGCCGATGCTCTGCGTCACGCCGGCCAGCAGCAGGAGGGCGTTGCGCCGGCCGCGCTGTTCCTCGGAGGCCGGGTGGCGGAGCACGGGGAGGGTCTCGGTGAGGCTCTGCCGGTCCTGCTCGTGCACCCGCGAGTCGCGCGCCAACTCGGCCACCTCGGCGGCGAGCCGGGCGAACATCGCGGCGACCTCGGGGGGCAGGGCCTCGCCGGCCCGGCCGTTGTTGTGCTGGACGCCGATGTTGTGGTGGCCGCCGTGGATGGTGACGTTGTCACCCAGGTGGAACTGCGGTGTGTTGCCGCTCACTTGCTGACTCCCGTGTTGCCGTTGCCGCCGTAGATGTTGACGCTGTCGCCGAACTGGTAGTGCCGCAGGTCGACGATGATGCTGCTGACGAACTGCTGGAACTCGATCTGCGGGTTCTCGATCGCCCGTGCGACGGCGGCCTGCAGTTCGTAGGCGGGCCCCGGCGATTCCCAGGCCAGCAGCGCGGTCGGCGGTCCCGCCGTGTCGACGGTCAGCGCGTAGAGGCGGTTCTGTCGCAGGACCGGAAGGGTGACGAACACGAAGTAGAGCACCACGGCGACCAGCGCCAGCACCACGGGCCACCCCGAGTCGGAGCTCTGCTGGCCACCGCCCAGTGCGCCGGCGGCGGCGCCGTTGACGGCACTGAGCAGGAACGCGGCCGTGATGACCGTCCCCGCGAACTTGAAGAGACGTCCGATCGCGCCGAACTTGTCCGGCACGATGATCGTGATGCTCGCCCGGGCGACGGTCGCCAGCGGGTACGCCGCTTCCCCGACCCAGAGGATCCGCTTGGTCACGGCCACCCGGATGGTGCGCCGGGTGGGTGTGAACACCGGGGGTGGGACCGGCACGGCAGCCGGTGGCGGCGGTGGCGGCGGTGGCGGCGGTGGCGGCGGTGGCGGGATGAACGGAGTGGGGCCGGTGTGTCCGGCCCAGGTCGAGCCAGCCGGTTCGGTCGGCTGCATGGCGCCCCCCAAGGCTCTCGAACGAGGTACGTCAATAAACCAGCAGGTTTGAGCCATGCACAAGTCTGCTGCCGTGAACGAACTTTGACGGCTCGTCAGAAGATCGCGCGATGCCTCGTCCGACCGCCCGGCCGGGCCGCCCCCGGTTCAGCCCAGCTTGCTGCGCACTCCGCCCGGGCCCGAGCGGGCCCGGCGGGACAGCGGGGGCCGGGACGGGCGGACGTCGTGGCGCGGGGCCGGGTCGGCCGTCTCGGCGGCCTGCCGGGCGAGTGCGGCGCGGGCGGCGGCCAGCGCGACGCGGGCGAGCAGCGGGTCCTCGTGTTCACCGGCCTCGTGTTTGGTGCGCTGGCAGCCGGTGCACCAGACCGGCGAGGCCGGCCCGTCCGGGTACACCATGTTCTCGGGGGGCAGGTAGTGCCCACCGCACTCGACGCACTCGAAGACCAACCTCATCCGACGATCACCGTCCCGGATCCGTGGCACCGACCGCAGGGTGACCAGAATTCGTGGATCCTGGGCACCATGCTCCCTTTCTCGTCCAGTTCGACCGTTGCCTCGGTCTTCTGGGTCCCCCCGGACCCGCCGCAACCGGAACAGGACTGAACCTCGGGCATATGCCGTCCCTCCGTAGCGGAGCACCACCGTAGCGCGATTTTCCGCACGGGAGCACCGCTCGGGGCGATCCACCACCCGTTCGGGGAGCGCGAACTGCCCTTGCACGCCCCGTCGGACGGACGGCGGCCCCTCGCGCGAGCACCAGCGCGAGGGGCCGACGGTCGGTGGGCCCGACCGCATGGGGGAGGGGGGTCAGCCGCGGGCGGCCCGCAGGAACTCCCGGTTCATCGCCGCGATGCTGGGCAGCGGGATGCCCTTGGGGCAGGCGGTGGCGCACTCGCCGGTGTTGGTGCAGCCGCCGAAGCCCTCGGCGTCCATGGCCGTGACCATGTTCCGCACCCGGGCGGACCGTTCCGGTGCGCCCTGCGGCAGCACGTTGAGGTGGACGACCTTGGCGGAGGTGAACAGCATTGCCGAGCCGTTCGGGCAGGCCGCCACGCAGGCGCCGCAGCCGATGCACTCGGCGTGCTCGAAGGCGGTGTCGGCGGTCTCCTTGGGGACGGGCGTGGCGTGCGCCTCGGGGGCGCTGCCGGTGGGCGCGGTGATGTAGCCGCCGGATCCGATGATCCGGTCGAAGGCCGAGCGGTCCACCACCAGGTCCTTGACCACGGGGAAGGCCGCGGCCCGCCAGGGCTCGACGTCGATGGTGTCGCCGTCCCGGAAGTGGCGCATGTGCAGCTGGCAGGTGGTGGTCCGCTCGGGGCCGTGCGCCCGGCCGTTGATGACCATGCCGCAGGCGCCGCAGATGCCCTCGCGGCAGTCGTGGTCGAAGGCGACGGGCTGGTCGCCGCGGGTGATCAGTTCCTCGTTGAGGGTGTCGAGCATCTCCAGGAAGGACATGTCGGGGCTGATCCCGCTGACCTGGTAGGTGGTCATCGACCCGGGTGCGTCCGGGCCCGCCTGGCGCCAGATGCGCAGGGTGAGGTTCATGCGTAGCTCCGCTGGGTGGGGTGGACGTGGTCGAATCCGAGGGCCTCGCGGTGGAGGACCGGGGCGGTGCCGGTGCCGGTGAACTCCCAGGCGGCGGCGTAGCTGAACTCCTCGTCGCGCCGGGCGGCCTCGCCGTCGGGGGTCTGGCTCTCGGTGCGGAAGTGGCCGCCGCAGGATTCGGCGCGGTGCAGGGCGTCCAGGCACATCAGTTCGGCCAGTTCGAAGTAGTCGACGAGCCGGTTGGCCTTCTCCAGTGACTGGTTGAGCTCCTGCCCGGTGCCGGGCACCTTGATCCGGCGCCAGAACTCCTCGCGCAGCTGCGGGATCCGTTCCAGTGCCCGCTTCAGCCCGGTCTCGTCGCGGGCCATGCCGCACTCGTCCCAGAGCAGTTCGCCGAGTTCGCGGTGGAAGGAGTCCGGGGTGCGGTCGCCGTCCACGGCGAGGATCAGGTTGAGCCGGTCCTCGACCTCGGCCTCGGTCTCGGTGAGGACCGGGTGGTCGGCGGGCACGGCGGGCAGTGGGTGGCGGGCCAGGTAGTCGTTGAGCGTGGGCGGCAGCACGAAGTAGCCGTCGGCGAGGCCCTGCATCAGGGCGCTGGCGCCCAGCCGGTTGGCGCCGTGGTCGGAGAAGTTGGCCTCCCCGATCGCGAACAGGCCGGGGACGGTGGTCTGCAGGTCGTAGTCGACCCAGAGCCCGCCCATCGTGTAGTGGATCGCCGGGTAGATCCGCATCGGCGTCCGGTACGGGTCCTCGGCGGTGATCCGCTCGTACATCTCGAAGAGGTTGCCGTACTTGGCCTCGACGGCGTCCCGGCCCAGCCGGCGGATCGCGTCGGCGAAGTCCAGGTAGACGCCCTGGCCGCCGGGGCCGACGCCGCGGCCCTCGTCGCAGACGTTCTTGGCGGCGCGGGAGGCGATGTCGCGGGGCACCAGGTTGCCGAAGGAGGGGTAGATCCGCTCCAGGTAGTAGTCCCGCTCCTCCTCGGGGATGTCGGCCGGCGGCCGGGTGTCGCCCTGGGCCCTGGGCACCCAGATCCGGCCGTCGTTGCGCAGCGACTCGCTCATCAGGGTGAGCTTGGACTGGTGGTCGCCGGAGCGCGGGATGCAGGTCGGGTGGATCTGGGTGAAGCACGGGTTGGCGAAGTAGGCGCCGCGCCGGTGGGCCCGCCAGATCGCGGTGGCGTTGGAGTTCTTGGCGTTGGTGGAGAGGTAGAAGACGTTGCCGTAGCCGCCGGTGGCGAGGACGACGGCGTCCGCGGTGTACGTGCTGATCGCGCCGGTGACGAGGTCGCGGGCGACGATGCCGCGGGCCCGGCCGTCGACGACCAGCAGGTCCAGCATCTCGGTGCGCGGGTGGAGTTCCACGTTCCCGGCGGCGATCTGCCGGGAGAGCGCCTGGTAGGCGCCCAGCAGGAGCTGCTGGCCGGTCTGGCCGCGGGCGTAGAAGGTGCGGGAGACCTGGACGCCGCCGAAGGAGCGGGTGTCGAGCAGTCCGCCGTACTCGCGGGCGAAGGGCACGCCCTGGGCCACGCACTGGTCGATGATCTCCACGGACACCTGGGCGAGCCGGTGCACGTTGGACTCGCGGGCGCGGAAGTCGCCGCCCTTGACGGTGTCGTAGAAGAGGCGGCGGACCGAGTCGCCGTCGTTGCGGTAGTTCTTGGCCGCGTTGATGCCGCCCTGGGCGGCGATCGAGTGGGCCCGGCGAGGGGAGTCCTGGAAGCAGAACTGGACGACGTGGTAGCCCTGTTCGGCGAGGGTGGCGCCGGCCGCGCCGCCGGCCAGGCCGGTGCCGACGACGATCACGGTGTGCTTGCGCCGGTTGGCCGGGTTGACCAGCTTGGCGTCGAACCGCCGCTGGTCCCAGCGCTGTTCGATCGGTCCGTCGGGGGCCTTGGTGTCGACGACGGGTTCGCCGGCGGTGTAGTCCAGGTAGGTCACTTCACGACTCCGGTCATCACGGCCACGGGGACGGACAGGAAGCCGGCCGTCAGCACGAGTGCCAGGCCGTTCGCGGTCAGCTTGAGCGCCCGGTCCCGGCGGGCGTTGTTGGCACCGAGGGTCTGCGCGGCGCTCCAGAAGCCGTGCCGGACGTGCAGGCCGACGGCCAGCATCGCGACGACGTAGAACACGTCGACGTACCAGCGGCCGAACGAGGCGACGACGTTCTGGTACGGGTGCCCCTCCTCGGCGGCCGGGTTCACGGTCAGCGTGGTCAGGTCGAGGATGTGCCAGACGATGAACAGCGCCAGGATGACCCCGCCCCAGCGCATGGTCCGGGTCGCGTAGCTCGCCCGGCGCCGCTTGTGGACGTACCTGCTCGGCCGGGCGGCGAGGTCGCGGCGGCTGAGCTGGTACGCGCTGACGCCGTGCAGGACGACGGAGGCCAGCAGGCCGAGCCGGGCGATCCACAGGAACCACGCGTGGCCGAGGAACGGCTGGCCGATGGTGCGCAGCCACGCCGCGTAGCCGTTGATGTCGTCGGGGCCGAAGAACACCTTGAGGTTGCCCAGCATGTGCGCGACCAGGTACAGCAGCATGACCAGTCCGGTGACGGCCATGACCGCCTTCTTGCCGACGGTCGACCGCCACAGTGTCGCCAGGGTGGACGGATGCCGGCCCGTCCGAGTCGCGGTTGTCATGGCTGCAACGGTAGGGAGGGCGGCCAGGGTGCGTCCAAGACATGCTGCGGCTCACGACGATAGGCACTGGCTATCGATGCGGCCTATCCTGGTCGGGTGCAGCTCCAGCAACTCCGCTACTTCCTGGCCGTGGCCGAGACCCGCCACTTCACCCGGGCGGCCGAGGCCGCCCATGTGGCGCAGCCGTCCCTCTCGCAACAGATCCGCTCGCTGGAGCGGGAGTTGGGCGCCGAGCTGTTCCACCGCACCCGGGGCAACATCGCACTGACCGACGCCGGGGACGCCCTGCTGCCGTTGGCCCGGCGCATCCTCGCGGACACCGAGAGCGCCCGGCTGGCCGTCCAGGAGACGGTGCAGCTGCGCCGCGGCCGGGTCCGGCTGGGCGCGCCGCCGAGCCTGTGCACCAGCCTGGTGCCGGACGTGCTGCGGGTGTTCCGCGACCGCCATCCGGGCGTCGCGCTGGTGGTCCGCGAGGGTGGCTCGCGCGACCTGGTGCGCTGGCTGGCGGCGGGGGAGCTGGACCTCGCACTGATCATCACCCCGCCGAGCGGGGAGCAGGCGCCCGCCCTCGCCGTCACCGAGCTGCTGCACGAGGAGCTGGTGCTGGTCTCCGCCGGGCGGCGGGCCCGGCCCAGGGCGCGCGTGGCGGAGCTGCGGGAGCGGCCGCTGGTGATGTTCCGGGAGGGCTACGACGTGCGGGAGGCGACCCTGGCGGCCTGCCGGGCGGCCGGGTTCGAGCCGGAGTTCGCGGTGGAGGGCGGCGAGATGGACGCGGTGCTGGGCTTCGTCCGGGCCGGCCTCGGGCCCGCCGTCGTCCCCGGCATGGTGGCGGCTCGGTCGGGCCTGGTGGTCACCCCGTTCGCCGGGCCCGGGCTGGGCCGCACCATCGCCGTCGCGCACGGCCACGAGGTGCCGCCGACCCGCGCCGCGGAGGCGCTGCGCACGACCCTGCTGGCGCACCTGCACGACGCCGCGCGGGCGGGCGAACTCCCGCCGGGCACCCGGCTGCTGCTGTGACCCGGGCCCGGTGGCGGGTGGCCCGGGCCCTGCGTGGGCGCCCCCGGCTCAGCGCCGGGCGCTGCCGGCTCAGTGCGGCGCCGGCTGGAACAGTGCGTCGTCGTAGTCCGCGAAGAGCACCGGCATCGCGCGGCGGAACGCGGTGACCTCCGTGCTCTCCTGCAACTCCCGGCAGAGCGTCTGCGGCCAGTACCAGTAGCCGCGGGAGGCGAGCAGCCGGTCCAGGTAGGCGTCGAACGAGTACCCGGTGTCGTACAGCTCCTCGCCGAAGTAGTGGTAGTGGACGGAGTCGAGCGGGGGGAGCAGCGCCGCGCAGGCCTCGGGGACGAACATGTCGAAGGGCCTGACGCGGCGGTACTCCTGGTCCTCCGGCGAGTGCCAGGTGACGCCCCGCCAGTCGCCGAAGACCTCGCCCAGCGGAAGGAGATGGACGAGGCCCTGGTCCGAGAGGTCGCCGTGGAGGAGCTCGGGGACGGTGTGGCGCCACCGCAGGCGCACCGCTCCGACCTCGCGGTAGAAGGCCTCGACGCCGGCCGGGAGGCGGCCGTCGGCCAGCCGGACGGCGTGCTCGATCTCGGAGGGCGGGGTCGGTGGTGCGACGGTCGCCTCCAGGAGTTCCACGCGGGGGTTGCGTTCCAGGTCGGCGATCATCGCGTCCAGCCGGGTGCGGGCGGTGGTCACGTGCGTCTCCTTCGAGGCCGTCGGCGGGTGTCAGAGCCGGTTGTTCTCGATCTCCCACGCGGCGCCGTGCAGTTCCTTGCCGGTGGTGTCGTAGACGGTGTACTCGGCCTCGATCTTGCCGGCGAGCTTGGCGGAGTAGTTGGTGTCGATGTCGGTCTCCACCGCGCTCGCGAGCGGCGCGAAGTCCTTCCCGGCCGGGTGGGTGCTGTAGTCGGCCCGCACGGCGTACTCGACCACGTTGCCGTTGGTGAGCACCTGGGCCTTGACGTCCTTCTCGACCTTCGCGTGGTGGGCCGAGTTCGCCGACTTGCAGAGCGGAGTCAGGTTGCTCATCGTGTTGCCGGGGCCGCCGACCTGCTCGTTGAGCAGGTGTCCCTGCACCATGTACCTGCTGAACCAGTCGGCCGTCGCGCCGCTCCCGGTCGGCCACCAGGACGGCTGGACACTCGGCCTGGAGCCCTTGCCGAGCTGCCCGGGCCAGAGTTCGGCGTGCATCGAGGTGCCGAGGCCGTCCCCGTTGATCGCGCCGTAGGTGACGTACGGGGCGCCGGTGAAGGCGCGCTGCACGGCCACCTCCGGCTCGGGGGAGGGGGAGTGGGCCTGAGTGGCGACCCGCTGGACGGCCTGGGGCAGTGAACGGCCCAGCGCCCGGGCGGCGTTCGCCTCGGCGGCGCGCTCGAAGCGGTCGCCGGGGTCGCTGACGGACAGCCCCTCGCCGTGGTCGGTGCCCGCCACGGGGCCGGAGCGCTGCTGGATGACGTGGGTGAGCTCGTGGGCCAGCGTGCGCTTGTCGGTACCGCCCCGGCCGAGCACGACGTGCTCGCCGGAGGTGTAGGCGCGGGCGCTGATCTCGGCCGCCGAGCGGGCCGCCGCGGAGTCGTCGTGGATCCGCACACCGCTGAAGTCGGCGCCCAGCCGGGCCTCCATCTCCGCCCGCACGTCGTCGGCCATGGGACGGCCCGGTGACCGCAGCACCCGGTGGACGGTCGAGCGCTGTACGGGGGCCCCCGACTGCCGTCGCTCCCCGACGAGCCGGGCGACGGCCGCGTTGCCGATGGTGCGCTGCAAGGCCGGGATCGAGCGGGGGTGCAACGGCCCGGACTGCTGCCGGACGGGCGGCCGACCGTGTTCACGGTGCTCCGACGTGTCCCGCGTCTGCTGGTCGTGCGCGTGCACATCCACCTCCTGGACGGGCGGTTCGAGCCGTGGTCGCGGCCTGTCAGAGCCGGTCTACGGCGATCCGACGGGCGAGGGCAAGGACCGGAGGGGCAGTGTCGGGGGCAGACCTCCGTGGCCCGGGCGCCCGGGCGGGCGGAACCAGGCCGGGGCCGCCGAAGGCCCGGAGCGCGGGGGGTGCGCTCCGGGCCTTCGCCGGACGGTGGGGTCAGGCCGGGAGGACGGCCTCCAGGGCGGTGATCAGCTCGTCCGCCTCCGGCTCGACGCGGGGGCGGATCCGGGCGGCCACGGCGCCGTCGGGGGAGATCAGGAACTTCTCGAAGTTCCAGGAGACGTCCCCGGCCTCGCCCTCGGCGTCGGCGACCTGGGTCAGCTGCCGGTACAGCGGGTGGCGGTCGTCGCCGTTGACGTCGAGCTTCTCCAGGAGCGGGAAGGTCACGCCGTAGGTGGTGGAGCAGAAGGTCCGGATCTCCTCGGCGCTGCCCGGCTCCTGCCCGGCGAACTGGTTGCAGGGGACGCCCAGCACGGTGAACCCGCGCGGGGCGTAGCGCTCCTGCAGGCGCTCCAGGCCGGCGTACTGCGGGGTCAGGCCGCACTTGGAGGCGACGTTGACGATCAGCAGGGCCTTGCCCTTGTACTCGGCCAGCGAGGTCGGCTCGCCGGCGAGGGTGCGCAGCGGGATGTCGTACAGGCTCACGGTGGTGGTCCTTTCGGCAGGTCGGCGGCGGGTCGCCGCCCGGGCACACGGTAGCGGCCCCGGACGGGTCAACCGTGCCGGCGCCGCCGGTGTTCCGTACCTGCGGGGGCGTACGGAGCGGCTCGTACGCCCCCGCAGGGGTGGTCAGAGCGCGAGCGGCCTGATGGCCGTCGGCGCGTGCTCGGGGAGGGTGGCGAGTTCCTCGAACTCGTTGACCTTGTCGATGTCGTTGCCGCTCATCGCGATGTTGGTGACCCGCTCCAGGATCGCCTCGACGACGACCGGGACACGGAACTCGGCGGCCAGCTTCTTGGCCTCCTCGAAGGCGGGCAGCAGGCCCTCCGGCTCGGTCACCCGGATCGCCTTGCAGCCGAGGCCCTCGGCGACCTTGACGTGGTCCACGCCGTAGACGCCCAGTTCCGGCGCGTTGATGTTCTCGAACTCCAGGTTGACCTGGAAGTCGATGTCGAAGGTGCGCTGCGCCTGGCGGATCAGACCCAGGTAGGAGTTGTTGACCAGCACGTGGACGTACGGGATCCGGTGCTGGGCGCCGACCGCCAGCTCCTCGATCATGAACTGGAAGTCGTAGTCGCCGGAGAGCGCGACGATCCGGCCCTCGGGGTCGGCGGTGGCGACACCCAGCGCGGCCGGGATGGTCCAGCCGAGCGGTCCGGCCTGGCCGCAGTTGATCCAGTGGCGCGGCCTGTAGACGTGCAGCATCTGCGCGCCGGCGATCTGGGAGAGGCCGATCGTGGTGACGTAGCGGGTCTCCGGCCCGAAGGCCCGGTTCATCTCCTCGTAGACGCGCTGCGGCTTGAGCGGCACGTTGTCGAAGTGGGTGCGGCGCTGCAGGGTGGCCTTGCGCTCCTGGGTGGCGGCGGCCCACGCACTGAAGTCCTTGAGCTTCCCGGCGGCCTTGAGCTCCGCGGCGACCAGGACGAGCAGCTCCAGCGCGGCCTTGGCGTCGGAGGCGATGCCGAGGGCGGGGGCGAAGATCTTGCCGATCTGGGTGGGCTCGACGTCGACATGGACGAACGTGCGGCCCGCCGTGTAGACGTCCAGTCCGCCGGTGTGGCGGTTGGCCCAGCGGTTGCCGATGCCGAGGACGAAGTCGGAGGCGAGGAAGTTCTCGTTGCCGTAGCGGTGCGAGGTCTGCAGGCCGACCATGCCGGCGTTCAGCTCGTGGTCGTCGGGGACGATGCCCCAGCCCATCAGGGTCGGGACGACCGGGACGCCGGTCAGCTCGGCGAACTCCAGCAGCAGCTCGGAGGCGTCGGCGTTGATGACGCCGCCACCGGCCACGATCAGCGGGCGCTCCGACGCCTGGAGCAGCGCGATGGCCTTCTCGATCTGGACGCGGTTGGCGACCGGCTTGTAGACCGGGAGCGGCTGGTAGGCCTCGGGGTCGAAGTCGATCTCGGTCAGCTGGACGTCGATCGGCAGGTCGATCAGGACCGGGCCGGGGCGGCCGGAGCGCATCAGGTGGAAGGCCTGCTGGAACACGCCGGGGACCTGCGCGGCCTCCAGGACCGTGGTCGCGGCCTTGGTGACCGGCTTGGCGATCGAGGCGATGTCGACGGCCTGGAAGTCCTCCTTGTGCAGCCGGGCGACGGGCGCCTGGCCGGTGATGCACAGGATCGGGACGGAGTCGGCGATCGCCGAGTACAGGCCGGTGATCATGTCGGTGCCGGCCGGACCGGAGGTGCCGATGCAGACCCCGATGTTGCCGGCCTTGGCGCGGGTGTAGCCCTCGGCCATGTGGGAGGCGCCCTCGACGTGCCGGGCCAGCGTGTGCCGGATCCCGCCGGAGGCCTTGAGGGCGGCGTAGAACGGGTTGATGGCTGCGCCCGGCACGCCGAACGCGACCTCAGCGCCTTCGAGCTTGAGGATCTCCACGGCCGCGCGGGCGGCTGTCATACGAGGCATCGGGTCTCTCCTGCGTCGGCCCGCAGTGGCTCGGAGGGCTCATCTCCTGAATTCCACCATACGGAAGAGCGGTTTCTGTATGTGGAAACAAGGTAGGGCGGGGCTCGTCGGGGCGTCAAGGGGGGTTCAACAGAATGTGGAAGCCCTGGCGGCGTGACCGGGCAGCCGGCCGACCAGGTGGCCGGGCGGTCGGGATTCGTACGTCCGGGCGGCATCCGTGCTGGTGTACGTGGGGAAGCAGGCCTTCCGGGCCGGGAAGCGCACCCCGTGTGCAGCGCCGGTGAAGGGACCGTGTCCGAGGTGGGCCCGCCCCGCCGCCCTGGGTACCGTCGGTGGCACGCCGGGCCCGTGACATCCGACGGGGCCGTGGCAGGGGAGTCCGGGAACGCCGGGAGCGGGGGGAACTCCGTCGGCCGCCCCGTCCGGGGCCGGCGCGCCCCGGCCTGCCGCACCCGTCCCGCAGCGCCCTCGTTCGTCCCCTCCTCCGCTTCCTGCCCCGCGCCGAACGGCCGGCGCCGAAGGACCGGCGCCGTACGGCCCGCGCCGTACGGTCCGCACCCTCCGGCCGGCGCTGTACCCGCGTGCTTCCGAACCCCCTGGCTCCCGTGCCGCAACGGCGTGCACCGCCTGGCTCCCGCACCGCAGCCGCCTGGCTCCCGCACCCCGACGGCGTGCACCGGCCTTGCCCTCGCACCGCAACGGCGTGCCCGCAGCCGCGGGCACGCGGAAGGAGCGTCCCCATGCGCCGCTGTCCCCTTGCCCGCCCCCCGGTGGTGACCGGGTGAACCGCCCGCCGCACCGGAGCGAGGGACCGCCGGGCCGCCCCCGGAAGGACTCCCCGCCGGGCCGGACCCGGACCCCGGTCGCCGCGCTGCGCGCCGTGCCCTGGCGCCGCGACCTGCCCGCCTCGCTGGTGGTCTTCCTGGTCGCCCTCCCGCTCTGCGTCGGCGTGGCCGTCGCCTCCGGCGTCCCGGCCGAATCGGGCCTGGTCACCGGCATCGTCGGCGGCCTGGTGGTCGGCGCCCTGCCCGGCAGCAGCCTCCAGGTCAGCGGACCGGCCGCCGGGCTCACCGTCCTGGTCGCCGACGCCGTCCGCGAGTTCGGCGCCGGCGCGCTCGGTCTGCTGGTGCTCGGCACCGGCCTGCTGCAGCTGGCGATGGGCGCCCTGCGGCTCGGCCGCTGGTTCCGGGCGATGTCCGCCTCGGTGGTGCACGGCATGCTGGCCGGCATCGGACTGACGCTGGTGTTCGGCCAGCTCTACGCGCTCGCCGACCGCAGGGCCCCCGCCACCGGACCGGAGAAGATCACCGAACTGCCCGCCCTGCTGGGGGACGTCCTCACCACCGCGGCCGACCCCGGGGCGGTCGCCCTAGGCCTCGGCACCCTGCTCGTCCTGGTCGGCTGGAAGTACCTGCCGGAGCGCGCCGCCCGCGCCGTGCCCGCGCCGCTGGCCGCCGTCGGCCTGGCCGCCGCCGTCACCGCCGCGGCCGACCTGCCCGTCGCCCGGATCCGGGTGTCCGGCCTGCTCGACGTCGTCCGGCTGCCCGACCGTGCCTCGCTCGACGGCCTGGCCGGCACCGCCGGGATCGGCACGGTGGTCGCCTTCACCCTGATCGCCTCCGCGGAGACGCTGTTCAGCGCCGCCGCCGTCGACCGGATGCACCACGGCCCGCGCACCGACTACGACCGCGAACTCACCGCCCAGGGCGTCGGCAACACCGTCTGCGGACTGCTCGGCGCGCTGCCGATGACCGCGGTGATAGTCCGCAGCGCCACCAACGTCCAGGCCGGCGCGCGGACCAAGGCCTCCCGCTTCCTGCACGGGTTCTGGCTGCTGCTGTTCACCGCGCTGCTGCCCGGCGCGCTCGGGCTCGTCCCGCTCACCGCGCTGGCCGCCGTGCTGGTCCACGCCGGCGCCAAGCTCGTCCCGCTGCGCCGGATCGTCGCGCTCTGCCGCGGCCACCGGGGCGAGGCGCTGGTGCTCGTGGTGACGGCGGCCGCGATCATCGCCACCGACCTGTTCGAGGGGGTGCTGATCGGGGTCGGCCTGGCGGTCGCCAAGTCCGCCTGGCAGACCTCGCACCTGCAGATCGCGGTCGAGGAGACGGTGCTCCCGTCCGGGCGGCCGTTGCACCGCGTGCGGCTGAGCGGCAACGCCACCTTCCTGCGGCTGCCCCGGCTGCTGGACACCCTGGAACGGCTGCCGGACGACCGGCCGGTCGAACTGGACTGGTCCGGGCTGCGCCACCTGGACCACGCCTGCACGGTCGCCCTCGCCTCCTGGGCCGCCCAGCACCGGGCCCGCTCCACCGCGACGCTGGCCGTCGAACCGCCACTGCCTTCGGTGGCCTGACAGGGCGCCCGGACAAGCCCTAGCCTGGTCGCCGGTTCGGGAGGGCCCGAACCGGTGACCGGTGCCGTCGACCCGAGGAGTGCAGAGCCGTGATCGCAGCCTTTTCCGTCACCCCGCTGGGGATCGGCGAGGACGTGGGCGAGGCGGTCGCCGCCGCCGTCCGGGTGGTCCGCGCGAGCGGTCTCCCGAACCGTACGGACGCGATGTTCACCAGCATCGAGGGGGAGTGGGACGAGGTGATGCCGGTGATCCGGGCGGCGATCGAGGCGGTGAAGGCCCACAGCAACCGGGTCAGCACGGTCATCAAGATCGACGACCGGGCCGGGGTCACCGACGGCCTCACCGCCAAGGTCGCCTCGGTGGAGCGGCACCTCGCGGAGGACTGAACCGGCCCGCCCCGGTCCGCCCGTCCTGCCCGGCCCGCCCCGGTGGGTGCGCCGGGCTCAGCCCGTCCTGCTCGGCTGCGCGGCGGGCTCGGCCGCCGCGGCCACCGGCCGGCGGCCGAGCAACCGGTCCACGGCGTACGGGCCGGAGCCGAGCACGGCGATGGCCAGGAACGCCCAGCAGAACATCACCGAGGCCTCGCCGCCGTTCTGCAGCGGCAGCAGCGCGTGCTCCTGGTGGACGGTGAAGTAGGCGTAGGCCATCGAGCCGGAGCAGAGCAGGGCAGCCGCCCTGGTGCCGGCGCCGAGCAGGACGAGGATGCCGCCGACCAGTTGGATCAGTGCGGCCCACCATCCGGGCCACTGGCCGATCGGGACGGTGCCGCCGCCCTTGGTGCCGCCGAGGACGCCGAACAGCGAGGCGGCGCCGTGGCAGGCGAAGAGCAGGCCGATGACGATCCGAAAGGCCGTCAGCACCAGTGGCCGGGCGGCCTCGGCGGCCTGGCGGGGGGAGGTGGGGACGTGTGCGGACATGCGGAGACGCCTCCTGTGGGGGGAAGGAGGGATGAGGCGGTAAGGGTAGCCTTGGTCTAGTCCACTTGGCAATGCTCCGTCAGATTGTTCGACCGGGATCGGCTGTCGATTTTTCTTGACCGATCATTCCGGAAAGGGCTAGCGTGTGGGACATGGCGCGAACTAAGGAATTCGACCCGGACGCAGCACTGCAGGCAGCCCTGGAGCTCTTCTGGCAGCGCGGCTACGAGGCCACCTCGATGGCCGACCTGGTCGAGCGGCTCGGCATCGGCCGGGCCAGCGTCTACGCCACCTTCGGCAGCAAGCACGAGCTGTACCTGCGCGCGCTGGAGCGGTACGCCGAGCAGACCGACCCGGTGCTGCTGGCGGAGCTGTCCCAGCCCGGTCCGGTGCTGCCGGCGGTGCGGGCGATGGTGCGCCGGTACGCGGCGGAGTCGGCCGGGGCCGGGCGGGAGCGGGGCTGCTTCGTCACCAACACCGCCGTCGAACTCGCCCCGCACGACTCCTCCGCCGCCCGCCGGGTCAGTGCCAGCCTCGCCCACCTGGAGGCGGTGCTGACCGCCGCCCTGGTCCGGGCGCAGGCGCAGGGGGAGCTGTCCGCCGGGCGGGAGCCCCGGGCGCTCGCCCGGATGCTGATGGTGCTGATGCAGGGGATGCGGGTGATGGGCAAGACCGTCGACGGCGCGGCCCGGGTGGGGGACGCCGCGGAGCAGGCGCTGGCGCTGCTGGACGTCGACTGACGCCGGGCCGCATCGGCCCGAGGCTTTGGCTGTCGTGATTCTGGACCGAACGGTCTCTATAGGGGGGGCTCATGAGTGGCACAGGGGGGCGCATGAACGACACAGCGGCGGGCCGTTCCGGCTTCGCGCTGCTCGGCGCGGTGCAGGCGGTGCTGATCTTCACGATCATGATCCTCACCGTGCCGCTTCCGCTGGTCGCCCGCGAGTTCGCACTCGGCCCGTCCGGAGTGCTGCTGCTGAGCGCCGCGTACGGGCTCTCGTTCAGCTCCCTGCTGTTGCTCGGCGGGCGGTTGACCGACCGTCACGGCGGCCGCCCGGTGCTCCGGTGGGGTCTGCTGCTGCTCGCCGTCGCCTCCGTCGCCTGCGCCCTCGCGCCCGGCTACCCCGTCCTGCTGGCGAGCCGATTCGTCCAGGGCGCCGGTGCGGCCCTCACCGCCCCGGCGGCGGTCGCCGTGGTCCGGGCGCTGCACCCCGAACCCGCCGCCTACCGGCGGGCGATGGCCACCTGGGGCGGCCTCTCGGTGCTCGGAGCGACGGCCGGCAGCGTGGTGTCGGGCGCGGTCGCCGCCGCGGTCTCCTGGCGCTGGCTCCTCGCGGTGCCCGTCCTGGCCGCCCTGACCGGCCTCGCCCGCTCCGGCGCGCTGCCCGCCGCCTTACCCTCCGCCGTACCCGGTGCCGCATCCTGCACCGCCCCCGCATCGCCCGGTGCCGCATCCGGCAGCGCCCCCGCCGTACCCGGCACTGCCCCCGCCGGACCGGTCGCTTCCGCCGGGCGCCGCCCCGCCCTCGACCTGCGCGGCGCGGCCCTCGCCACCGCCGGTGTCTGCGCGGCGAGTTACGCCCTGGTGGCGTCCACCGAACACGGCTGGACCGACCCGGGCGTGTACGGGCCGCTGGCCGCCGGCCTCGCCCTGCTGCTCGCCTTCGCCGCCGCCGAACGCCGCACCGCCGACCCGCTGCTGCCGCCCGGCTTCCTGGCCGACCGGCGCCGCGGCACCGCCCTGGTCGCCGTCATGGCGACCGCCGCCGGCACCGCGCTGACCTTCGTCCTGCTCTCGCTCTACCTCCAGCAGCAACGCGGCTGGAGCGCCGCCGCGACCTCCGCCGCCTTCCTGCCGTACGCCGCCGTCCTGCTGGTGTCCGGCCGCCTGGCCGGCCGACTGACCCTCCGGCACGGGCCGGTGCCCGTCACCGCCGCCGGCCTGGCCGTGGCGGGCGCCGGGCTCGGCCTGCTCGCCGGGATCACCCCCGGCAGCGGGTACGCCACCGGGCTGCTGCCCGCACTGATCCTGGTGCCCGCCGGAGCCGCCGCCGCCTTCGCCGGAGCGGCCGTCCTCGCCACCGGCGGGGTGGCGCCCGGGCGCACCGGCCTGGCCGCCGGGGTGTTCAACACGGCCATGGAGCTCGGCCCCACCGCCGCACTGGCCGCCCTGATGGCGCTCGCCGCCACCCGCCCGAGCGTCGTCGGCGGCTACGCCACGGCCTTCGCGGCGGCCGCCGCCGGGCTGGCGCTCACCGCCGTCGCGGTCGCCGCCCTGCCCCGCACCACCACCCCGCCGGACGGCGGCAGCGCCGCACCGGAGCGCACCCCCAGTCCACCGGACGGCGCCGCCGCACCGGACCGCACCACCACCGCATCAGAACGCACCACCCGGATCGAGGAGTTCACATCATGACCACGCGTTTCGCCGACAAGTCCGTCCTGGTCACCGGCGGCGGCAGCGGCATCGGCCGGGCCATCGCCCTGGCCTTCGCCGAGGAGGGCGCCCGGGTCGCGGTCGTCGGCCGGAGCGCCGCTCCGCTCGCCGGGACCGTCGAACTGATCGAGCGGGCCGGCGGCAAGGCGGTGGCCCTCACCGGCGACGTGACGAACGGCGACGACGCCGCCCGGCTGGTCCGCGAGACCGTCGAGCAGTTCGGCGGGCTGGACGTCGCCGTCAACAACGCCGGGGTGCTCGGCGCGGTCGGCCCGGTGGCCGACATCGACGAGGCCGAGTGGCGGCGGGTGATCGACGTCAACCTCACCGGCACCATGCTCGCGATGAAGCACCAGATCGCCCACCTGCGGGCGCACGGCGGCGGCGCGATTGTCAACGTCTCGTCCAACCTCGGCGCCCACCGGCGGATCCCGAACCTCGCGGCCTACGCCGCCAGCAAGGCCGCCGTCACCGTGCTGACCCGCGCCGCCGCCCTCGATCACATCGCCGACGGCGTGCGGATCAACTCGGTGAGCCCGGGCGCGGTGGACACCCCCATGTCGGGCCGGCCCGGCGAGAGCGCCGCGGAGAAGGCCGAGCGGATGCGGGCCGACGTCCCGGTCGGCCGGGCCGGCGCGGTCGAGGAGATAGCCGCCGCGGTGCTGTACCTCGCCTCGGACGAGGCCGGCTACACCGTCGGCAGCGACCTGGTGCTCGACGGCGGCTCCAGCGCCTGACCGTCCACGGGCCCGCCCGACCGTCGACCGGTCCCCGCCCGACCGCGCGCGGGGGTCGCGGGCGGGCGGGGCTCACTCGCCCAGCCAGTCCCCGGGCACCGCCTCGTACAGCGCCTCCAGCGCCTCCGGGGTGCGTGCCCGGGCCGCCATCCACGCCTCCTCGACCACCGAGACCAGGACGCCCGGCCCCTGGTACCAGCGGCAGCCCCGGCCGAGTGCGGGCAGCTCCCGGAATCCGTCCGGGAGGTCGTCCTCCGACTCGATGAAGTCGGTCAGCTCGTGGTCCTCCAGCAGCTTCTCCGTCATGGCCATCACCGCGGCCGCCGTCGAGAAGTGCTCCTCCCAGGGCTCCCACCGTTCCTGGGACTTGTCGGCCAGGTCCGTCCGGATCACCGTCGGCGGATCCTCCCGGTCGACGCCCCCGCCGTCGATGCCGCCGCCGCCGTCGACGTCCCCGCGCTCGATGCCGCCGCCCTCGGCAGCCGAGTGGTCGGGCCCGACCGGTACCAGGCAGGCCGTCGGCACCGCCCAGTGCGCGCCGCCCTGGTTCTCCGCCCGGTAGACCAACGCGCCGTCCAGCACGAACAGTTCGTCCGGCGTCAGCAGCACGTCGTGGTTGCTGGTGAGGTCGGCCCGCCGGCCGAACAGCCGGTACGCCTCGCGCAGCGCCGCCGGCAGCCGCAGGCCGAGCCGCCGCTCGGCGGCGTCGAGGTCGGCGTCCGGGAAGCCGTCGTCCGGCCCGAGCGGCTCGCCCCAGTACGCGGCGAAGCCGCTGACGAGTGCCCAGGAGCCCGCGCGGCCGCGCAGACTTTCGGCCATTGCGGCCCGTATGTCGAATTCCGTTTCGTCCACCCGCGCACCGTACGGCACCCCTCCGACAACGCCGTGAACCGCTCAACAGCGGTGCGGGAGCCCGTCCGGGCACGACCGGCCGAAACCTGACGCGAACGCGTAATCCCGGTGACACCCGTTGATCACCACGGGGTTTCCGCCGCGTCGTGTGGGCAGGACACGGTTTCGGCCGGAACCGACATCACGAAAGGCGGACGCGCACCGCATGCCGACCGCACCGCACACCGCGCCCCGAGCGGGCCGTCGAAGCCGCTGGGGCGAACACGGGCTCGCCTGGGCCTTCCTGCTGCCCTCCCTGGTGGTCTTCGTCCTCTTCATCGGCTACCCGCTGGGCCGGACGGTCTACCTGAGCGGGCACGCCAACGACCTCTTCGGCGCGCCCTCCCGCTTCGTCGGGGCGAAGCACTACACCGACCTGCTGACCTCGGCGGACTTCCGCCGCACCCTCGTCACCACGGCGCTGTTCACCCTGCTCACCGTGGTGCCCGGGGTGCTCGGCGCGCTGGCGCTGGTGCTGCTCCTGGAGAACCGGATCCGCGGCGTGCGGTTGCTGCGCTCCGCCTTCGCGCTGCCCTTCGCCTTCTCGGTGGCGAGCGCGTCGGTGGTCTTCGCGGTGTTCTTCAACCCGGCCAGCGGGGTGCTCAACGGCCTGCTCTCGCACGTCGGCCTCGGCCCGGTGGGCTGGCTGACCGACTCCCGGTACGCGCTGGTCTCGGTGGCCGTGACCACGGTCTGGATGAACCTCGGCTACAACGTGCTGGTGCTCTCCGCCGGGATCGGCTCGATCCCGCAGGAGGTGGTGGAGGCGGCCCGGATCGACGGGGCGTCGGGCCTGCGGCTGGCCCGCTCGATCACCGTCCCGATGCTCGGCCCGAACCTGTTCTTCCTGACCGTCGTCTCCACCGTGCACGCGCTGCAGAGCTTCGGCCAGATCCACATCCTCACCAAGGGCGGGCCGGACGGCTCCACCCGGACCCTCGTCTACTCCGTCTACGAGAAGGCCTTCGCCTACGGCTCCAGCGACTTCGGCACCGCGAGTGCCCAGGCCGTGGTGCTGCTCGTGGTCGTCCTCGCCTGCACGGCCGTCCAGTTCGGCGTCCTGGAGCGGAAGGTGCACTACGCATGACCTCGATCGCCACCACCGACGTCGAGGCGCCCGAGGCGCCCCGCCCCCGCGCCCGCACCCTCGCCGGGCGCTCCCCGCGCGACCTGCTCGGCCGCGCCGCCGTCTACCTGCTGCTCGGCGTGGCCGTCGTCACCGTGGCCTTCCCGGTGTACTACGCGGTCGCCGGCGCCTTCATGGGCCCGTCGGAGCTCTCCTCCTACCCGCCCGCGCTGGTGCCGCACTCGGTCACCGGGCGGAACTTCTCGGGCGCCGTGGACGCGATCCCGCTGGCCCGCCAGTACGCCAACTCGGCGGTCGTGGCCACCGCCATCACCCTCGCCCAGCTGTTCACCTCGATCCTGGCCGCGTACGCCTTCGTCTTCCTGCCGCTGAAGGCGCGGGCGGCGGTGTTCGGGGTGTTCCTGGCGACGCTGATGGTCCCGTGGGAAGCCATCATCATCCCCAACTACCTGACGCTGTCGGGCTGGGGGCTCGGCAACACCTACTTCGGCCTGGTGCTGCCCTTCCTGGCGTCCGGCTTCGGCACCTTCATGCTGCGCCAGGCCTTCCGCCAGCTGCCCGGCGAACTGCGCGACGCCGCCCGGATCGACGGCGCCGGCCACTGGCGCTTCCTGTGGCGGATCGTGGTCCCGCTCAACAAGCCCGCGCTCGCGGCGCTGTCGATCTACGTCTTCCTGTCCGCCTGGAACCAGTACTTCTGGCCGCTGATCATCACGCGCACGGCGGAGATGCAGACCCTGCAGATCGGTCTCACCTCGCTGCGCGACTCCGAGATGGCCGATCCCGGGCTGATCCTGGCCGGCGTCGTGCTCTCCCTGCTGCCCACGCTCGCCCTGGTGGTCTTCGGCCAGCGCTTCATCGTCCGCGGCCTCACCGCGGGCGCGGTGCGCTGACCCGTGCCACGTCCGTCCCTCGCCAGTCCATCGCGTTCGAGAGAGAGAACCCTCGTGAAGAAGAGTGCACGCGCGCTCGCGGCCCTGCTGGTGGCCGGCCTGTCCCTGACCGCCTGCAGCTCCTCCGGTTCCGGGTCCGGTTCCGGCTCCGCCAACGACGCCGCGGCGCCCGGTGCCCAGGCGCTCGACCAGGCCTCCGGCGTCACGAACGTCGAGTTCTGGCACTCGATGACCGGCAAGAACGCCGAGGTGCTCACCGGGCTGGTCGACCGGTTCAACGCCGCGCACCAGGGCAAGGTCGCGGTCAAGGCGCAGTTCCAGGGCAAGTACGACGAGCTGGTCACCAAGTACAAGGCCGCGGTGCAGCAGAAGGGCACGCCCGCCCTGGTGCAGGTCTACGACATCGGCACCCGGTTCATGATCGACTCCAGGCAGACCGTCCCCGCCCAGGCCTTCGCGGACAAGGACGGCTACCCGCTGGGCGACCTGGACGCCAACATCCGCAACTACTACTCGGTCGGCGGCAAGCTCCAGTCGATGCCGTTCAACTCCTCGATGCCGCTGCTCTACCTCAACGACGACGCCTTCAAGGAGGCCGGCCTCGACCCGGCGCAGCCGCCCAAGGACCTCAACGAGCTGGGCGAGCTGGCGAAGAAGCTGACCAAGAAGGACGCCGACGGCAAGACCGTCCGGTACGGCTTCGGCGCCGCCATCTACGGCTGGTTCGTGGAGCAGCTGCTGGCCGAGTCCGGCGCCATGTACTGCGACAGCGACAACGGCCGCAGCAACAAGGCCGGCAAGGTCGTGTTCGACTCCGCGCAGGGCGCGCAGATCGTCCAGTGGTGGGCCGACCTGGTCAAGGGTGGTTACGCGGCCAACACCGGCCGCACCACCGACGACGCGCAGGCCGCGTTCAAGGCCGGCACGGTCGCGATGCACCTGGAGTCCACCGGCGTACTGCGCGGCTACACGGAGGCGGCGAAGTTCGCCGTCGGCACTGCGGCCTTCCCGAAGGTCACCGCCGCGGACCAGGGCGGCCCGGTGATCGGCGGTGCCTCGCTGTGGATCAGCGGCCCCGGCCACTCGGACGCCGAGAAGCGCGCCGCCTGGGAGTTCGAGAAGTTCGTGACGGCCCCCGAGCAGCAGGCCGTCTGGCACACCGGCACCGGGTACTTCCCGGTGAACACGAAGTCCCTGGACGACCCCAAGGACAAGGAGTGGGTGGCCAAGTACCCGCAGTTCCAGACCGCGATCGACCAGCTGAAGTCCACCAAGCCCACCCCGGCCACCGCCGGCTGCCTGCTCGGCGTCATGCCGCAGGCCCGCAAGGGCGTGGAGACCGCGATCGAGCAGACCGTCTCGGGCAGCAAGTCGGCCCAGCAGGCGCTGTCCGACGCCGCCAAGGAGCTGCAGCCGGCGATCGAGAGCTACAACAGCTCGGTGGGCTGAACCGCTGCCACCCGAACCGCCGTCACGGTCAGGCCGACGGCCCGCCCCGCGCACCGCGCGCCGGGACGGGCCGTCGCCCGTTCACGCCGTGAGCGCCGCGCCGTGCTCGCCGTCCTCGGACGGTGCGCAGGCGGAGGCGAGTTCGTCGAGGGACAGGCCGAGCGCGAAGGCCAGCGCCGCGATGGTGAAGAAGGACGGCGTCGGGGCGCGGCCCGTCTCGATCTTGCGCAGCGTCTCGGCGGAGACGCCGGCCACCGCCGCCACCTCGACCATGCTGCGCCCGCCACGCGCCTCGCGCAGCAGCGCTCCGAAGCGCTCCCCGCGCTCGCGCTCCCACGGGGTCAGCGGAGTCCTCACCATGGCGTCGAGCATAGTCCCGCACGGGCCCGCCCCGCAGTGCGGGCCCGTGCCGGGGTCCGTCCCGGACGCGCCTAGAGCGCGGGCCAGCTCGGGAGGTCGGCCGGGCCGCCCGGCCGGGCGGGGTTCAGGGCGAGGCAGAGGATGACGATGCTGCTCCGGCGCTCCTCGCTGTAGGAGCCGAAGACGTCGTCCGGCTCCGTGTCACAGGCGTGCTTGGCCTCGCCGTCGTGGACGACCTTGGTGACCTTGTAGTCCGCGGTGGGCTTGGAGCAGTCGACGAGCTCCATCTTCGGCTTGGTCCCGTTGCCGAGGTCGTGCACGCAGCTGCCGACCTGTGCCGCCTCCGGCTCGGACTTGCTCATCTGGCCGGCGATGAGCAGACCGCCACTGATCAGCGCGACCAGAAGGAGCGGTCCGCCCACCCGGCGGAGGTTGCGGCGCAGCCGCGAGGGCTGGTCCGGGGCCGGGACTCCGGCGCCCCAGGGCTCCTGGGCGGCCGGCTGGGCGGGCTGGGGGGTCTCGTCGACGGGGGCGGTCGGCGGGGTCGTCACGTGGGTTCCTCATGGTCAGATCATCGGATTGCGCCGCCGAACACTAGCGGATCACGCGCCGTCCCGGCGCCAGGTATTCCCAGGCGGGCGGCCTGCGGCTGTCGCGGTGCCCCCGTCGTGGGCTCTCCCGCGGTGCGGCCGGGTGGTCGTCGCCCGTGATCGACCGTGATACAAATACCGGTATAAGAATTGGATCCAGGGGAGTGGTCAGCATGGTCGAACTCAAGTCGGACGCCGCCCTCGAAGCGATGCGCGAAGCAGGACGGGTGGTGGCGGACGCGCTCGCCGCCGTGCGGGAGGCGGCGGCGGTCGGCGTCAGCCTGACCGAGCTGGACGAGGTCGCCCGGGGCGTGCTGGACGCGGCCGGAGCGAGCTCGCCGTTCCTCGGCTACCGCCCGTCGTTCGCTCCGGTCCCGTTCCCCGCCGTCATCTGCGCCTCCGTGAACGACGCCGTCGTGCACGGCATCCCGAACGGCTACCGGCTGCGCGACGGCGACCTGGTCAGCATCGACTGCGGCGCGGTGCTGGACGGCTGGGCCGGTGACGCCGCCGTGAGCTTCACCGTCGGCACCGCCCGTCCCGAGGACACCGCACTGATCGACGCCAACCAGCGGGCCCTGGACGCCGGCATCGCCGCCGCCGTGGTCGGCAACCGGATCGGGGACATCTCCCACGCCATCGCCCGCGTCGTCCGCGCCGGACGGTACGGGACACCGGAGGGCTTCGGCGGGCACGGCATCGGCCGCCGGATGCACGAGGACCCGCACCTGCCCAACGTCGGCCGCCCGGGCCGGGGTTACCCGCTGCGCCCCGGCCTGGTGCTGGCCATCGAACCGATGCTCATCGCCGGAGGCCGGGACGACTACGACACCGACCCGGACGGCTGGACCCTGCGCACCACGGACGGCTCGCGCGCCACCCACATCGAACACACCGTCGCCGTCACCGAGGACGGCCCGCGCATCCTCACCCTCCGCTGAGCCCGCTGCACGGCCGGCCCCTCGCCCGCCGTGCGGCCGTCCCCCGTCGTACAGCCGTTCCTCCGCCGGGGGATCGCCCGGTTAGGCTCGACGCCATGACCAAAGGCGTGATGTTCGATTTCTCCGGAACGCTCTTCCGAGTCGTCTCCACCGCCGAGTGGCTCGCGGCCTTCACCGCGGCCGCCGGCCCCGGCCTGTCCGCCCCGGAACAGGCCGAACTGGTGGTCCGACTGGAGGAGTTCGGCGCACTGCCCGGGGGCGTCCCGCCGCGCCGGATCCCGCCGGAGGTCCAGGAGGCCTGGGACACCCGGGACCTGACCCCCGAGCTGCACCGCAGCGCGTACACCGCGCTGACCCGCGCCGCCGCTCCGCCCGCCGGCCTCGATGTGGACGCCCTGTACGAGAGCCATCTGGCGCCCGCGAGTTGGCGCCCGTACCCGGACACCGCCCCCGTGCTGCACGAGCTGCGCCGCCGGGGCGTCCCGGTCGCCGTGGTGAGCAACATCGGCTGGGACCTGCGTCCGGTCTTCCGCGCCCACGGGCTGGACGAGCTGGTCGACAGCTACGTCCTCTCCTACGAGGTGGGCGCCCAGAAGCCGGACCCGGCGATCTTCGAGACCGCCTGCGCCCGGCTCGGGCTGGCCCCGGCCGACGTGCTGATGGTCGGCGACGACCGGACCTGCGACGGCGGCGCGACGGTGCTCGGCTGCGCCTTCCACCCGGTCGAGCACCTGCCCGTCGACCGGCGCCCGGACGCCCTGCTGCCGCTGCTGGCGACGCTGACCGGGTGACCGGGGCCGGGGTGACGGAGGACACGAGGTGGCGCCCCGCCGCCCGGAGTAGCGTGCGGGACATGACCGATCAGGACTTCACCACCCGCATCACCGTCCGCGGGTACGAGACCGACACCCAGGGGCACCTCAACCAGGCGGTGTACCTCCAGTACGCCGAGCACGCCCGCTGGGAGTACCTGCAGGCGGCCGGGATCCGCCAGGCCGACCTGGTCGCCAAGGGCGTCGGCCCGGTCGTCCTGGAGACCACGATCAAGTATCTGCGGGAACTGCGCGCGGGTGACCCGGTGGACGTGAGCTGCTCGTTCGCCTGGCGGGACGGCAAGACCTTCCAGGTGGTGCAGCGGCTGGTCCGCGGGGACGGCGTGCTGGCCGCCGAGATCACCGGCGTCGGCGGCATCCTCGACCTGGCCGAGCGCAAGCTGGTCGCCGACCCGCGCGAACCGCTGCGCGCCCTCGCCTCCGACCCGGCCCTGCTCGGTCTCTGACGCCCCTTCCGGAGCGCACGGCACCCCCCGGCACCCCGACCGACCGCAGGAGGCCGCACCCGGTTGCGGCCTCCACCCGGCGGCCGGGGGATTTCCCCACCCCCGACCGGCCTGCTTGCCGGATGGGTCCGGGCGCCCGGTCGCAGCAGACTCTTGGGCATGCCGAAGAACACGCCGAACACGCCGAACATGCCGAACACGCCGAGCCCGAAGAACACGCCGAGCTCGAAGAACGCGAAGAACACCAGGAGTTCGAAGAGCTCGAAGGGCACGGTCACCGTCACGGCGGCCGCCGCCGCGGCCGCCGCCCTGGCCGTCACCGGGCTGACCGCCCTGCCCGCCGCCGCCGACGCCCGGAACACCGGCAAGGGCCGCCCCGCCTGGACCACCTGCCAGGGCCAGGTCGACCCGCGTCAGCAGTGCGCCACCGTCACCGTCCCCCTGGACTACCGTGATCCGCACGGCGAGCAGATCACCCTCGCGGTCTCCCGCATCCCCGCCGCCCGACCGGATCTGCGCCACGGCGTCCTGCTGACCGTCCCTGGAGGGCCGGGCGGCTCCGGCCTGAACGTCCCGACCAACGCGGCCAAGCGCCTCCCGCAGTCCGTACTGGACCGCTTCGACCTGGTCGGCTTCGACCCGCGCGGAGTCGGCCGCTCCACCCCGGTCAGCTGCGGCCTGGACCGTGCCGACCTCTCGATGGTCAAACTGCACTCCTGGCCCGCCGCCGACGGATCGATCGACGGGAACGTCGCCTACGCGCGCCGCGTCGCCGAGACCTGCGCCCGCGACGGCGGCCCGGTGCTGCGCAGCATCTCGACCGCGAACGAGGCCCGTGACATCGACAGCATCCGCGCGGCCCTCGGTGAGCGCCGGATCTCCGCCTGGGGCACCTCGTACGGCACCTACGCGGGCGCCGTCTACGCCACCATGTTCCCCCAGCGGACCGACCGGATCGTGCTGGACAGCAACGACGACCCGGACCCGACCCGGGTGGAGCGCGGCTGGCTCGCCGCCTACGGCCAGGGCGCCGAGGACCGCTTCCCGGACTTCGCGAAGTGGGCCGCCTCGCCCGACAACCCGGACCGGGTCGCGGACACCCCCGAGGAGGTCCGCCCGCTCTTCCTGGACCTCGCCGCCCGCCTGGACCGGGAGCCGCTGCCCTGGCCCGGCGCCGATCCGGCCGAGCTGAACGGCAACGTGCTGCGCGAGGCCATGCTGCAGAGCCTGTACGCGGACGCCAAGTTCCCGGGCCTGGCCCGGCTGATGCTGGCCGGCCTCGGCCGCCGTCCGCTGCCCGCGCCGGCTCCCCTGCCCGAGCAGGCGGTGCAGGCGGTGCAGAACTCGATCGCCGTCTCGGTCGGCACCCTGTGCAACGACGTCAGCTGGCCCACCGATCCGGCCGCGTACGCCAAGGACGTCGCGGCCGAGCGCGCCGCCCGTCCGCTCACCGCCGGCATGCCGACGAACGTGACGCCCTGCGCCTTCTGGCCGTTCGCGCCCGCCGAGTCGCCGGTGAAGGTGACCGACCGCGGCCCGGCGAACGTCCTGCTGGCCCAGAACCTGCGTGACCCGGCGACCCCGTACCGCGGCGCGCTCAAGCTGCGCGCCGCGCTGGGGGACCGGGCCCGGATGGTCACGGTGGACTCCGGCGGCCACGACGTGTACGTGGCGAACGGGAACGCCTGCGGTGACGCGGTGGTGACGGACTACCTGGTGAGCGGCCGCCGTCCGGCCGGGGACGTCTTCTGCCCGGCGGGGTGAGCGGGGGCCGGTCGAACACCCGGCACCGGAAGGCCGGGTGCGGGCCGGGGAGTTGCCGGGTGCGGGCCGAGCTGCGCGGACGGGGCGTGGGGCCAACGGGCCGTGGACGAACGGTCCTTGTCCCTGCGTGCACGTCCGTTCGACTCTCGCGAATGAGTCGAAGCTGTCGCGATTTTGTGACAATCCTTCGCCGACACCCCGCCCACAAGGCGTCTTCACGGCCTTAATGTTCGAACTATGTCACCGAAGAGCCGCCGTCGCATACCCACCCAGGACCCGGGCGACACCTGGGCCCCGCGCCCGAGGCGCCGTGAGACCCCGCTCGGATTCCTGGGCCACGCGGCCACCTTCCTCGGTGCCAGCGTCCTCGGCGGCGTGCTGCTGGCCGGCCTGATCCTCCCGGCGGCCGGCGCGGTGGGACTCGGGGCGAAGAACGGCGCCGAGGGCTTCCAGAACATCCCCGACGACTTCAAGACGCCGCCGCTCACCCAGGCCACCCAGATCTTCGACGCCAACGGGGGCCTGATCGCCAAGGTCTACGAGCGCGACCGGACCGTCCTCACCGCCGACCAGATGTCCCCGCTGATCCGCCAGGCGCAGGTGGACATCGAGGACGCCCGCTTCTACGAGCACGGCGCGGTCGACCTCAAGGGCGTTCTGCGGGCCGTCACCAAGAACGCCGAGAGCGGCGCCACCGTCCAGGGCGCCTCCACGCTGACCCAGCAGTACGTGAAGAACGTCAACGTGGAGAAGGCCGGGGACGATCCGGAGGCGGTGCGCGAGGCGCAGCGCAAGACGCTCGGTCGCAAGATCCAGGAACTCCGGTACGCCATCAAGCTGGAGGAGGACCTGACCAAGGACCAGATCCTCACCAACTACCTGAACATCACCTTCTACGGCCACCAGGCGTACGGCATCCAGGCCGCCGCGCAGCGCTACTTCAGCAAGGACGCGAAGGACCTGACCCTGCCCGAGGCGGCGATGCTCGCCGGGCTGGTGCAGAACCCGTCCCAGTACGACCCGAAGCTGCACCCGGTGGCTGCGCAGCGGCGCCGTGACACCGTCATCGACAAGATGGTGGAGAACAAGCACATCACGGCGGACCAGGCCAAGGAGGCCAAGGCCGCGCCGCTGGGCCTGAACTACAAGGACCCGCAGAACGGTTGCATCACCGCCCAGGCCGGGATGGGCTTCTTCTGCGACTACGTGCGCCACGTGGTCAAGCAGGACCCGGCGTACGGCAAGAGCGCGGCCGAGCGCAAGACGCTGTGGGACACCGGCGGTCTGAACATCTACACCACGCTGGACCCGCAGAAGCAGGCCGCCGCCCAGAACGCCGTCTCCACCAAGGTGTACGTCACCGACCCGGTCTCGGCCGCGATGACGATGGTCGAGCCCGGTACGGGCAAGATCCTGGCGATGGCGCAGACCCGCCCGTACGGCCTGGCCAAGGAGAAGAACGAGACCGTCGTCAACTACAACGTGGACGCGGCGATGGGCGGCGGCGTCGGCTTCCAGCCCGGCTCCAACTTCAAGCCGATCGTGGCCGCCGCGGCCCTGGAGGCCGGCCTGTCGTCGACCCAGCGGTACGACGCGCCGAACCGGATGGACTGGCCGACAATGAAGACCTGCGACGGCACCTGGAAGAACCTCAGCAAGGGCAAGAAGGAGGGGACGATCCCCAACGAGTCCGAGTCCGAGAAGGGCCCGTACGAGCTCAAGCAGGCCATGGCGCTGTCGGTGAACACCTACTTCGTGCAGATGGAGCAGGAGATCGGGCTCTGCGCGGTCAAGCAGATGGCCAACAAGCTGGGCGTGGCGGGCAAGGCGGACGGCTCGCCCCTGCAGGAGGTGCCCGCCCTCGGCCTCGGCACCCAGGAGGTCAGCCCGCTGACCATGGCCAACGTCTACGCGACCTTCGCTGCCCGGGGCAGCTACTGCGCGCCGATGGCGATCAACCGGATCACCACGGTCGACGGCAAGGACGTGCCGGTGCCGGGCGCGCAGTGCAGCCAGGCGATGTCCGAGGACACCGCCGACGTGATCAACAGCGTGCTGCTCGGGGTGACCGAGAAGGGCGGCACCGCGCGCGACCTCGGCCTGGACGACGGCCGCCAGATCGCCGGCAAGACGGGCACCACGGACGAGAAGAAGTCGGCCTGGTTCACCGGCTACACGGGCAACCTGGCGGGCTCGGTCTGGCTGGGCAGCCCGGGCACCAAGGTGCCGATGCGCAACATCCGGATCGGCGGCAAGTACCAGGCCGAGGTGTTCGGGGCGACCGGACCGGGGCCGATCTGGCAGAAGGCGATGAGCGACGCGGTCCGGAGCATGCCGGAGAAGGAGTTCACCACCGTCTACATCCCGGACCCGCCCAAGCGCGACCCCAACTGCCCCACCGCCGGCGGCTCGGCGGGTTCGGCCACCTGCACCGGCGCCCCCGCCACGGGCAGCCCGGGGAACAACGGCAACAACGGCAACAACGGCAACCAGGGCAACAACGGGAACAACGGGAACAACGGGAACCAGGGCAAGCCGCGCGGCACCAGCCCGACCGGCCGCTCCGCGCCGTCCACCCCGGCGGACCCCGAGGGCCAGTAGCCGAGACCCGGCCGCGCCGACCGGCGGCCGGGCCCGCTCCCGACCGGCCCCGCATGAGTACCCGTACTCATGCGGGGCCGCGCCGCGTCGGCGGACGATGGCGCCATGCCGCACAGCATCCTCGGCGTCCCCGCCGTCCTCTGCCCCTCGGCCGGCTACCTGGCCGGCTATCTGGTGGTCGGCCTGGCCGCCGCCCGTGAGTCGCGTGCCGGGACGGGCGCCACCACCGCCGTGGCGCAGTGGACGGCGGTGGTCTGGACGACGCCGGGCTTCCTGCTCGCGATGACCCTCAACCCGTACCCGGACGGCACCGCCGCCCGCTTCCTCTCCGCCACCGCGCTGGGCGCGGCCGGCAACGCCGCGCTGCTGGCGCTCGCCGCCCACGCCCTGGGGCTGGGGTGAGCCCAGCCGGTCGCCCCGGTCACCGCGGTCACCGCGGTCACCGCGTGCGCCGCGGCCGCCCCGGTCGTCCCGACCGGCTATCTCGCCTCGACCGGCTCGCCGCTGTCCTGGTCGAGGTTGAACACCCGCCGGTAGGAGTCGGTCACCACGGTGATCTGTTCCCGACCGGTCCAGCTCGCCTCCACCAGCCGGGCGTCGTCCGGGCCCCCGCCGATGTCGGCCAGCGCCCAGCGCCGCGCCTCCCAGCCGTCGCCGGACTCCAGGAGCACCTGCCAGTGCTCGCCCGGCGTCGGCCCGGCGGGGTACGAGCGGTGCACCACCACCAGCGCCCGCTCCGCTCCCGCAGGGGCGGCCTCCCGGCTGCGGGTCTCGGCCGCCGACACCTTGTGCGCGGCCAGCGCGCCGAGCAGGAACACCACCCCGGCGGTGACCGTGACCGACCGGGTGGCCGTCCGCAGGGCGGCGGCCCGCAGGTCGCCCAGCCAGGCGGCCGCGATCAGCGCGGTCAGCGCCGCGCCGAGCAGCAGTTCGGGCCGGTTGAGCAGGTCGGCGACCAGCATCCGGCCGCCCGAGCGGCTCTCCCACTGCCCCTCGGTGTACAGCAGTACGGCGGCCACCCCGCCGGCCGCCAGCAGCCGGACCAGGACGCGCCTGGTCCGGGACGTCCGCTTGTCCATCGTCCCCCCGTTCACGGTGTCAGAGTTCGGCGAGCAGCTTGCGGCCCTCCGGCCAGTCGCCCAGTCCGGAGTCGGAGTTGAGGTGCCCGTACGCGCCCGGCTCGACGTACCGGGCGCCCCAGGCCTCGGCGAACGCGCGGGCCCGCCCGGGGGACACCCACGGGTCGTCGGTGGAGGAGACCACCACGGCCGGGAAGGGGAAGGGCTCCAGCGCCACCGGCCGGAAGCCGATCAGTTCCGGCACCTCCGCGGTGTCGATGTCGGCGGGGGCGACCAGCAGCGCGCCCCGGACGGCCGCGGTCCGCCCGGCGGGCGCGGTGGCCACCCAGCGGGCCGCCGTCACGCAGCCGAGGCTGTGGGCGACCAGCACCACCGGGCCAGCGGCGGCGGCCTCCGCGACCGCCGCGTCCACCCGGGCCACCCAGTCCGCCTGCTCCGGGTGGTCCCAGTCCGCCTGCTCGACCCGGCGGAACGTCTCCGAGGCGGCCTCCCAGCGGGTCTGCCAGTGCTCGGGGCCCGAGTTCCCGTAACCGGGGAGGACGAGGTAGGTGGTGCGGTCCGGCATGGGTTCCTCCGGAGAAGGCGGTGGCGTGCGGGTCGTGGGCAGCAGGAGTCTAGGACCCGGGGCTCGGGGTGCCGAAGCCGGGCGGGTCACCCGGCGCGCACTCCCCGCAACCGGCGCGCGTGCCTCCGTATGCGCCGCCGTACCCCCGGTGCGCCCCGTTGCCAACGACGTGACGGGTGCGCAATTTTGGACCGGGCCCGGAAGGACGCCATCGCCGTTGCCCTGTAAGGAAACTGAGGTCAGATCACATGGAGGGATGTCGACGATGACACCGAAGATCCTGCTCGTCACCGGGGACGCCGCCGAATCGCTGGAGGTGTTCTACCCGTACCAGCGGCTGCGCGAGGAGGGCTACCAGGTCGACATCGCGGCCCCGACCAAGAAGCGCCTGCAGTTCGTGGTGCACGACTTCGTCGAGGGCTACGACACGTACACCGAGAAGCCCGGCTACACCTGGCCCGCCGACATCGCCCTCGCCGACGTCGACCCGGCCGACTACGCGGCCCTGGTCATCCCCGGCGGCCGCGCCCCCGAGTACCTGCGCAACGACCCGGACGTGCAGCGGATCGCGCGGCACTTCTTCACCGGGGACAAGCCCGTCGCGCAGATCTGCCACGGCCCGCTGATCACCGCCGCCGCCGGGGTCCTGGACGGCCGCCGCACCTCGGCCTACCCGGCGCTGGCCCCGGACATCAAGGCCGCGGGCGGCGAGTTCGTCGAGGGCGAGGCCGTCGTCGACGGCCTGGTCGTCTCGGCGCGCGCCTGGCCCGACCACCCGGCGTGGCTGCGGGCCTTCATCGAGGTCCTGCGCAAGCACGCCCCGGTCACCTGACCCGTCCCGCCCGCCTGACCCGTCCCACCTGGCTGACCGCTCCCGCGCGCCCGACCGGCGCCGCCCGTCCCGGAGCCGCACCCCGAGCCGTCTCGGGGTACGGTTCCGGGGCCGTACCGGGTCGGACACCGTCCTGCGAGCGACGGCGGCCGCCCGAACGCCTGACGCAGTGTCAGGAACACCTTCCCGAAGCCCGGTTGACCGATCCCGCGCCCCAGGCAGGGAGGCCGGCATGACCGCCGCCCCGACCGCCGTCAAGACCGCTCCGACACCCGGGCGCCACCGCCATGCCCTGCGCACCGCCGTCGTCGCCGCCGTGGGTGCGGGTCTGCTCGCCGCGCTCGCCCCGACCGCCGCCGCCCGGCCCGGTCGTCGCCGGCTGCGGCGACGCCCACGGCCGGATCGCCGACCGCACCGCCGCCGCCGACGCCCCGGGGCAGCGCACCGACTGGCAGGCCGCCGACGCCGCCCTCGCCGGGATGACAGACACCGGCTACGCCACCTCCGCCCTCGCCGCCGTCCGCGAGAACGGCCGGCTGGTCTGGCGCAACGCCACCGGCGTCGCCGGACTCCGGCCTCGGCACTGGTGGGCTCGCGTATTCAACCGTCGCGAGTTGACTCACCTCGTCCCGGCATTGCTACTGAGCGTGACAGCCGTGGGGGATTCTGGGTGTCAGGGGCATCCGGTTGGATGAGCACGTGACTGTCTATGACATAGCTCGCCGGCTCCCTTCCATCGCTGACCTGCGGAACCTGTGCCGCTCACTGGCGATGCTCGATGCGATCTTGAGCCCGGACTGGGAGGGCCGGTACTACTCCTTCAACGCCGGCTGGGCTGAATTACCGCCGAGGAACACATCGAAGAATTGCTGCCGGGAAGCGCGCGGGTTCCAGGATTCCTGTTCATGTGGTGACGGGACCGGTGTGCCAGCCCGGGATAGAATGGGCAAGGCTGCGCGGTTTCGGGCTCCGTTATCTGTGTGAGCCCCCGCAAATGCACGCCGTGTCATGAGCCGGAGTCGAATACCAGGAGGCCGGGGCTCACGGGGCGAGGCCGACGCGACCACCTGTTGCAGCGAAGTTGTCCATCTGTCCCTGGATATCGTAGCTGTAGCCGTAGCTGTACGTCACAGGACTGACAGGGGAAATGATATGGTCGGGATCTCCCCCAAAGTTCAGTGCGACGACGAAGTCGTCATCTTGCCGTATGGCGACCGAGCCGGAATCGCCCTCGGCAATCCATACGTCGTCGGTGCCCCGGATGAGGATCACATGCGTGCGCGTGCCCTCCGGTGACGTGTAATCGATGCAGTCCACCACACCCTTGGTGAATTTTGTCGTCGCGCCGTACTTGTAGACTGCGTCACCGGGGACGGCCATACCCACGCCCTTGATGGATCGAAATCCCGGCCACCACGGATAGTTGGGTACTTTATTTTCGAAGGAGCGCCAGACAACCCTGACGAGGGCGCAGTCGTTGGCCGCGTTCTGATAGCCTGCCACATAGTTGCCACAGAAATACTTTTCAGGGGGTTCATTGCCGTCATAGTTCGGCTGTATCACTCGGTGGTCATTATGCACTGCACCGACGAGAACATGTCGGCAGGTGAGGAGGTAATCACCCGCGTCTATGCCCTCATTGGGGCGGCCCGTCGTGCGGATGAAACATCCGAGCGACCCGTAGTCCTTCGGCAGCTCCCACGCGGCAATTGCTATGCCGCCGAACAGGGGATCGTGCTGGGCGAACGGGTCGGTTCCCAGTAGTTCGAACCTCCGCTCGTCCTCCTCGACCACGTCCGTGGGGAAGCCGCCGATCATTGGCGGGATCAGCTCTTCGACTGATAGGTCAGCACGCTTGTTCCGCACGTACACGGTGATCGAAAGCGTATCCGTCGTTCTTCCCCCCACCTCCTTCCTGGCGACGGCCACCCCCGTGCATCCTCTCCTGCCGAGTAGCTCTGCCTGGTGGCGGTCGAGTGTCTGCACCATGTGCCGGACGCGTTCCTCGTCTCGCGCGATTGCCATGCCTGGCTCCTTGGGGGCGCCTCTCGATTCGGGGCGTCGGCGGAAGGTCAGCACGTATCCGATGCCGTCCGCCGCCGACCGGCCTTCAGATCTCCGGATCGGCGATGAAGGAGGCTGCTTTGTCACTGTGGCCCGGGCGCTCGGGTGGCGTACCTTCGTGCCCGGGCATGTGTGAACAGCGGTCTGTTCCTGCGCAGGAGTCTTAGATCTCGATGCCGGCGACCAACTCTTTGGCCTTGTCGCCGAGCTTCTTAATGATTTCCTCGCGGACCGCAGAATACACCTGCTCATTCAGGACGACATTCTGTCCGCCCTTGTACATGTCCGTTTGGCTGGAATTGAATTCCGTCCAAAAGATCTTGGTCACCTTGGTCGTCGTGGAAAAGCTGAACGCACCAAGCGCCATGGACACGTTTTCGCCGTCACCGGAGGCGCAACTAATCTGGAACGAGCCGTCTGACGCTGTGTGGCTCTGCTGGTCGAACAGCTTACCGGCGCGGCTTTCGCTGTTCTGCTTCAGGGCCTCCATCACGGCAATGGCCAGCGCTATTTCATTCCCGGTCGCGATGGCCGTGAGAATCTGCAGGACCACCGTGTCCACCTGAAAAGCTGCTGCCGCCGCCTGGTAGCGCGTGAAGTGCCACTCCGATACGACCCATCCGACCTGCTCCAGAACGGACCTGTAGTAGGCGTACCATTCTTTGGTCTGCTTCTCCCTGTCGTACTTCTTATTCGCGGCGAGCTGGGCCAGCAGAGTGGAGTTGAGCACATCCTGCTTGTGCTGGACACTCAGCCCGTCGGTGAAGCAGACGAAACTTCCGTCGGCGACTGATGCCGACTTTTCCGTCGTCAACGCGATCGGAACGTAGGGCAGTTCCGCGACGGCGGGAGGCGTTTCGGCGAGTTCCAGCTCCGCGATGAAGCGCTTTGTTGTCGCGATATCGATCGTCGTCATGATGGTCTTCCTCTCCCGTCGCGTTGGTGAGGGCGGGGCAGTGTGGGGTCGAAGCCGTCGGCCGGCATCCCTGGGCACGGTCGATGACCTGGCGGACCGGATGAAGAGCCCGTTTTGTCCACCGTCGTCACTCCATCACCCCACGTTTCCGCACGGTGTGCAAATCGACCAATCGACGTAATATGCACACAGAGCAACTGTCTTTGTGTGCATTGTTTATTGAGTGACGGTCGTGGCAGCCAACCGGGGGCCAAGCTGAGACACGGCAGCTGTAGATCGTGATGTTGGTAGTGTTCTTGCTGGTCAGGGCGTCGTGTCCGCGTAGGCGTGCCATCGTCTGTGGGCTTGGCGGGCTCGGTGCTGGTGGCGTCTGCGCCAGGCGGACTCCTCCTCGATCCGCCACCTGCGGCACACCACCCACACGAGTCTCGCCAGCGGGGCCGGGGTCGGTGACCAGCAGCGGAAGAACGAGACGGTGCCGGTGTAGCGGTGGCGGCGGGCCGGCAGGACCGAGACCCCGGCGTCGTCCTGGCCGTCGGGCGTGTCGTCGGCGACCACCTCCAGCATGGCTCAGTCGTAGTCGCGGGCGCCCTTGGTCCCGGTGCCGGTCCGCATCCGCTGCCAGGCCCGCTCCGGGATCAGCCGTAACGCGTCCTTGCAGGTCATGGCCCCACCGGGGGTGGTGACCTTGTGGTTGGAGCGGACCGCGATCGCGTACCCGAGCCCGAGGGCGCGGCAGGTGCGCCGCACGTGGCGGCTGCCGTAGACCTCGTCGGCGGCGAAGAACCCGGCCTTGACCTGGTTCTCGGTCACGGCGCGGGTGAGCATCGCGGCGGCGAGTTCGGGCTTGGTCGCGAAGACCAGCTCCTCGGGGACGCCGGTCAGTTCGCGGCGTTCCTCGTCCGCGACCCAGCCCTGGGGCAGGTACAGGGCGCGGTCGATGACCGTGTGCCCGAGAGTGCTGGCGAAGGAGAGATGGACCGCGACCTGGCACACCCCGACGCCGCCGAGGGAGCCGGAGTACTGGTTGCCGGCGCCGACCGCGTCGGTGGAGGACTTCGCGTCCCCGGTCTCGTCCGCGATCAGTATCGCTTCACCGTCGTCCAGCGACGCCGCCGCCCAGGCGGCAGCCTGGTCCAGGACCTGCCGGTCGTCCCAGCTCGCGCGGGACAGCAGATGCTGGAGCCGGTGCGGCCCGCTGTGCCCGATCGCCTCCGCGAGGGTCCAGCAGTTCACGTCCTCCAACTCCATGAGCAGGCCTTCGGTCAGCTCGCGGAACGTCGAGCGGGTCTCCCGCCGCGGAACGCACCCGGCCACCCGACCCATCAACTCCTCCAGCCGGTCCCGGAACCGCTCGGGCGCGATCGTGGCCGAAGCCGCCGTGTCATGATCGCGTCTCACAACCCGTCATGATCACGGCGGCCACCGACACCCCGGCGGACTCCGCTCCCCAGCCGACCAGCACAGACCCGCCAAGGTCACGTACTCGCGGCGGGCCTTGCGCTGTGCCGGGACCGCGGGATGCCCTGGCCGCCGTCGAGCGGCTGGCAGCGGGCGAGGAGCTGACGGTGCACGGCGGGAACGGCGCTGATGCGCAGGGTGTAGCCCTGGCCGCGCCGTACGGCCACCCCCTGGTCGAGCGCGGCCCGCTCGGCGGGCTCCAGCTCGGTGGTGCGGAGGTAGTCGGCGACCTTGCCCGGCATTTCCAGGGTGGCCGGCTTCTCCGAGGCCGGTGCGTCCTCCTTTGTGGCTGTGTGGTTGGGCAGGAGGTCGGCGACGGCGGTGCGGATCGCGCCGCGGCTGACCCGGTGGTCGCGGGCGAGTGCAGCGATCGAGCGGCCTCCCAGGTGCGCAGCGCGCACGTCATCGGCCTTCGAGGCCGCCACTGCCGGGCGGCGTCCGCCTTTGTTGCCCTTGGCCTCGGCCGCCCGCAGTCCGTCGAGCACGTCGAGGATCTGCCCGGTGCCGCGCACGAGGCGGAACATCTCGGAGATGTGCACGGTGTCGCCTGGCCGCGCGTAGGTGAGCAGTTCGCGGAACTTCGGGCGCTGGAGGGTGGAGGCGGCTGGAGGCGGCTGGAGGTGCCCGGGGGCTCCTCGAAGACGACGGGGTCCTCGATCCCGGCCTCGTGAAGGACGAGGTCTTGGCGGGCGGCGGACTGCTGGTCGGTCGAGACGCGCTTGTGGACCAGGTTCGCCACTCGTGGGCCCATTCCGGACGGAGGATCGGACCCCATCTGTCGTCAAACCCGGTCAGCAATCACCATCGGATCTGATTGGATTCACGCCGCCGCGACCCCCGGATTGCACGGGTTCATTGGACGTGCCGCCTGCCTGTCGTCAAACGATCGTTTGACGACAGATTCCTCGGGGGTGGCGCGGTCCTGGTTCGAGCCCCGGCGGAACCAGAGCACGTGATCTCGGCGCTACTTCCGCTGGATCAGCGACCGCTGTTAGCGTGCCATCCATGATCAAGGGCAACTTAGCGGGTCGAATAGGCCGGATGGCGGGGGACAGTAGGCCGGAGCGCGTGCTGGTCGCTGCCAGTTTCGTCAACCGAGTCGGCAATGGTCTGTTCAACGCGGCGTCAGCGCTCTATTTCACCTTGGTCGTGGGCCTGCCTGCGGTGGAGGTCGGTGCCGCGCTCACCATCGCCGGAGTGATCGGTCTGTGCGCGGGGATACCAGGCGGGCATCTCGCAGATCGGCGAGGGGCTCGCACGATCATGATGTCGGCCCTCGCGGTCCAGGCCGTGTCGATGGCGGCCCTCGTCCTCGTCAAGAGCTGGGCCGCGCTCACGATCATCGCGACGGTCGACCAGATCGCCGCAGCGGCTGGTGGGGCGGCGTGGGGCGCGCTGGTGGTCCGGGTCGGGGGTGAGCGCCCGGCCCGGTTCCGTGCCAAGCTGCGCACGTTCGTCAACCTGGGCGTCGTCCTGGGAACGGTGGGTGCGGGGCTGGCGCTGGCCGCGAACACCCGCGGCGCCTATGTCACGCTGATCCTCGGCAACGCGGCGAGCTTCGCCCTGTGCGCGGTGCTTCTGCTCCTGCTGCCCCGCTATCCGGTACTGGCAGCACCACCGCAACAGCGGCGCTGGCCCGTCCTCGCGGATCGTCCCTTCCTCGCGTTCACCGCCCTCTACGGGGCCATGGGACTGCAGTACCCGGTGGTCTCACTACTCCTGCCGATCTGGATCTCCGAGCACACCGAGGCGCCGCGCTGGACGGTGGCCGCGCTGTTCGCCGTCAACTCCCTGTTCTGTGTGCTGATGCAGACCAGGATCGGATCGCGTATCGAGACCCCGCACGATGGCGGCCTGGCGTTTCGCACGGCGGGGCTGCTCTTCCTCGTCAGCTGCCCGATGATGGCACTGGCGGCGTACACCCCTGTCTGGGCGGCGGCGGGACTGGTCCTGGCCGCGATCTTCGTCCACAGTCTGGGAGAGGTTTGGGAGTCATCGGCGGCCTTCGCCCTGGGCTTCGGTCTTGCCCCCGACCACGCACAGGGCCAGTACCAAGGTGTCTTCGGTCTCGGCTTCAGCGCGGGCCAGGCTCTCGCCCCCGCGATCCTCACTACGGTGGTACTCGGCCTCGGCACGACAGGCTGGCTGCTGCTGGCGGTGTTCTTCGCGGCACTGGGCGCTGTCGGTCCATCTCTTGCCCGCTGGGGCATGCGGACCCGGCCGCAACGAGGTGTTGCCGCGGAAGTGACGGGATGACCGCGAGTCAGGTGTCAGAAGCCTTCTGCCTCGTCGTCCTCGTCCAGCTCCTGCGCGTCCGGGCCGCGCAGCGGGTGCGGGGCGCCGGCGGACGGGACGCCGGCGGCGAAGCTGTGGTCGTACAGCGTCTGGCGCCGTTCCGTGTACCTCTTGACCACCGACGGGTCCTCGATGCCGAGCTGCGCGGCTGAGTGCTCGACCACCGGCCACGGCACCGCGAGCGGGTCCTCCAGGCGAGCCATACGTGGATGCTGTGCATGAGCGTCGGCGGCGTCCGCTGCTGGACTGCGTGACAGCTCGGTTCGAGGATGTGGCCGCGGTGCGGCCGTTTCGCTGGTCACGCGGTGAGCGTCATTTGATCCGCCGCTGGGCCCACAACAACAACGTCCACCTGTGCTTCACGCCGACCAACGCGTCCTGGGCGAACCCGATCGAGGCGCACTTCGGACCGCTGCGACAGTTCACCCTGGCGAACTCCAACCACCCCAACCACACGGTCCAGACCCGCGCGCTGCACGCCTACCTGCGCTGGCGCAACGCCAACGCCCGCCACCCCGACGTCCTGGCCGCCCAACGCCGTGAACGCGCCCGCATCCGCAGCGAGAAGGGCGTCCGCTGAGGCGGCAGACCGGTGGCCGCTGCGGCCTGACTACTGCGACGCCAACCAGGCTGCCCCCGCGGAGTGGACATGCAGGTCGATGACGACCTCCTCGCCCTCCCAGCGGCCGTCCTCCGAGATCTCAAGGCCGATCAGTGCCAGATCACCAGCCTGGCCCCGCAGCTCGTACTGCTCATGGGTCTCCTCGCCGACGTCACCCAACTCGTCACGCTCCCAGGCGGCTACTGCGGCCTCGGCCACAGCCCTGGGCAGTCGCACCGTGACACGGCCGACCTGGGCGTCGACATGCTCCCCGATCGCTGCCAGCACCTTCGAGTCTTCCCGATACCGAACGTACTGCTCTTGATCCACCACAGGGCGAGGCTACTCGGACTGCTGGACCTGTCTCGACTGAATTAACCCGGCGAACCTATGCGGTCAGAGCACTAGGGATCAACGTCGGAGCTCTACTCCTGCTGACAATGAACTCAGTCGTCGCAGGTCAGAGTGTCGTCGTCGACTAGGTTCTGTCCGCGCGATCATGGGCGGAGCCAGATGACCAGGGCCGCGACTGTGACGGTGCCGAGAAAGATGTACACGCGCTTGTCGTACCTGCTCGCGACGGCGCGGAAGTTCTTCAACTTGTTGATCGCGCGCTCGATGACGTTGCGCTTCTTGTAGCGCTCCTTGTCGAATCCGGGTGGCCGGCCGCCGGCGCCTCCGCGTTTGCGGCGGTTCGCCGCCTGGTCCGCCTTCTCGGGGATGACGTGTCGGATCGCCCGCCGTCGCAGGTAGCGGCGGGTCCGGCGATTGCTGTACGC
>NZ_JBEZIQ010000073.1:0-45644 GCF_040651155.1 Kitasatospora sp. NPDC048545 | reverse complement strand
ACCGTGCATCTGAGTATCCGTACTCAGTACCCCGGTGCTCCCCCGGGCGCTCACCCCGGCGGCGGAACCGGCGGGGGCCCGCACGGCGTCCCGGGCGCGTCCGCACGGACCCCTCAACCGGGACGTTAGATCAGGCTCTTCAGCCGACCGCCTCGACGCTCTCACCGGGCGGGCGTCCGCTCACCCGTTCGGACTCAAGGGCGGTCTGCAGGATCACCACGGCGGCGGCCTGGTCGACCACCGAGCGGCCCTTCTTCGCCTTGACCCCGGAGGCGCGCAGCCCGTGGGTCGCCGTGACGGTCGACATCCGCTCGTCCACCAGCCGCACCGGCACCGGGTAGAGCCGGTTGGCCAGCCGCGCCGCGTACCCGCGGACCTTCTCCGCCGCCGGGCCCTCCTTGCCGCTCAGCGAGCGGGGCAACCCGACGATCACCTCCATCGCGTCGTACTCCTCGACGATGGCGGCGATCCTGGCCTGCGACTTCACGCCGGCCGGGACGGTTTCCACGGGCGTGGCGAGCACCCCGTCGGGGTCGCAGGACGCGACCCCGATCCGGGCGTCACCGACGTCGACGGCGATCCGCCGCCCACGCCGGAAGGGCCTCTCCTCCTGCTCCATCAGCTGGCGCGCTCCGCGACCAGGCCGCGCACCGCGGCGATGGCCTCGCCGACCGCGGCCGGGTTGGAGCCGCCGCCCTGGGCGACGTCGTCCTTGCCGCCACCGCCGCCACCGAGGGTCTTGGCGGCGGTCCGGACCAGCTCGCCGGCCTTGATGCCGCGGCCGCGGGCGTCCTCGTTGGTGGCGATCACGGTCAGCGGGCGGTCGTTGGCCACGGTGAAGGCGGCGACCACGGCCGGGCGCGAGCCGAGGCGGCCGCGCACGTCCAGGACCAGCTTGCGCAGCTCGTCCGCGCCCACGCCGTCGGCGACCTGGGCCGCGACCACGGCGATGCCGTGCACGTCCTCGGCCGAGTCGGCCAGGCCGGCGGCGGCGGCCAGCACCTTCTCGGCGCGGAAGCGCTCGATCTCCTTCTCGGCGTCCTTGAGCTTGGCGAGCATGCCCGAGATCTTCTCCGGCAGCTCCTCCGGGCGGCCCTTGACCAGCTCGGTGAGCTGGGAGACCACGGTGTGCTCACGGGCCAGGAACTTGTACGCGTCGACGCCGACCAGCGCCTCCACGCGGCGCACGCCGGAGCCGATCGAGGACTCGCCGAGCAGCTTCACCAGGCCCAGCTGGGCGGTGTTGCCGACGTGGGTGCCACCGCACAGCTCCTTGGAGAAGTCGCCGATGGAGACGACCCGGACCTCGTCGCCGTACTTCTCGCCGAACATGGCGATGGCGCCGGCCTTGCGGGCCTGGTCCATCGTCATGACCTCGGCGGTGACGTCCAGTTCACGACCCAGCACGTCGTTGATCTTCTGCTCGACGTCGACCAGCACGCTGCCCGGGACGGCGGCAGGCGAGCCGAAGTCGAAGCGGAAGCGGCCGGGGGCGTTCTCGGAGCCGGCCTGGGCGGCCGTCGGGCCGAGCGCGTCGCGCAGCGCCTGGTGGGTCAGGTGGGTCGCCGAGTGGGCGCGGGCGATCGACCGGCGGCGCTCGGTGTCGATCGTGGCGTACGCCGAGGCGCCCAGCACGACCTCGCCGAACAGCACGCCGCCCGAGTGCACGATGACGCCCGGGACGGGCTGCTGCACGTCGCGGATCTCCACCACCGCGCCGGACTCCAGCCGGATCCGGCCGTGGTCGGCGAGCTGACCGCCGCCCTCGGCGTAGAACGGGGTGCGGTCGAGGATGATCTCGACCTCGTCGCCCTCGGAGGCGGCCGGCGAGGGGACGCCGTCCACCAGCAGGCCGACCACGGTGGCCTCGCCCTCGGTGAGGGCGTAGCCGGTGAAGACGCTCGCGCCGGCCTTGTCGGCGACGTCGCGGTACGCGGCGACGTCGGCGTGGCCCATCTTCTTCGCCTTGGCGTCGGCCTTGGCGCGGTCCCGCTGCTCCTGCATCAGGCGGCGGAAGCCGGCCTCGTCGACCTGGAGGCCCTGCTCCTCGGCCATCTCCAGGGTGAGGTCGATCGGGAAGCCGTAGGTGTCGTGCAGCTTGAACGCCTGCTCGCCGGAGAGCACCACGCCACCGGACTGCTTGGTGTCGGTGACCGCGGCGTCCAGCAGGTTGGTACCCGCCTTCAGGGTCTGCAGGAAGGCGCCCTCCTCGCCGATGACGACCGTCTCGATGCGCTTGCGGTCGGTCTCCAGCTCGGGGTACTGCGGCGCCATCGCCTTGATGGCGACGTCGATGAGCTCCTTGGCCACCGGCTCGGTGGCACCCAGCAGGCGCATGTTGCGGATGGCGCGGCGCAGGATGCGGCGCAGCACGTAGCCGCGGCCCTCGTTGCCGGGGGTGACGCCGTCGCCGACCAGCATCAGCGCGGTGCGGATGTGGTCGGTGACCACGCGCAGCGAGACGTCCGACTTGTGGTCGGCGCCGTAGGTGTGGCCGGTGAGCTCGGCGGCACGGTCGAGGATCATCCGGCTGGTGTCGATCTCGAAGAGGTTGTCGACGTCCTGCAGGATGGCGGCGAGGCGCTCCAGGCCGAGGCCGGTGTCGATGTTCTTGCTCGGCAGGTCGCCGAGGATCTCGAAGCCGTCCTTCCCGTCGCCGTGGCCGCGCTCGTACTGCATGAAGACCAGGTTCCAGATCTCCAGGTAGCGCTCGCCGTTGACGGCCGGGCCGCCCTCCTCGCCGTACGCGGGGCCGCGGTCGTAGTTGATCTCCGAGCACGGGCCGCACGGGCCGGGGACGCCCATCGACCAGAAGTTGTCCTTCATGCCGAGTCGCTGGATGCGCTCGGACGGGACGCCGATGACGTCACGCCAGATCTGCTCGGCCTCGTCGTCGTCCTTGTAGACGGTGATCCAGAGCTTCTCCTTCTCCAGGCCGTAGCCACCGTCCGCGACGGGGCTGGTGAGCAGCTCCCACGCGAACTTGATGGCTCCTTCCTTGAAGTAGTCGCCGAAGGAGAAGTTGCCGCACATCTGGAAGAAGGAGCCGTGCCGGGTGGTCTTCCCGACCTCCTCGATGTCCAGGGTGCGCACGCACTTCTGGACGCTGGTGGCGCGCGAGTACTGCGGCTTGACCTCGCCCAGGAAGTAGGGCTTGAACGGCACCATGCCGGCGTTGACGAGCAGCAGGGTGGGGTCGTCGGCGACCAGGGACGCCGACGGAACGACGGTGTGGCCGCGCTCCTCGAAGAAGCGCAGCCAGCGGCGGCGGATCTCAGCCGACTCCATTAGTGGTCCTTCCGGTTCGGGGTGCCGCCCCGCGGCGGCAGGGCGCGGCGGGGCGTTTCTTCAGTGGTCCGGGGGGTGGTGCGGGCACTGCGGGCGGGGGGCAGGGCGGCGGCCGGGCTGCCGGGCGCCGCCGAGATAGCTCGGTACTGCGGCTCGCCGCGCAGGGCTCTGCGCGCGGTGCGGGGCTCCGCCACGGCGGTGCCGCGCAGGCCGAGGTCGTCCTTCAGCTGCTCCTCGCGCTCGGCCATGCCGGCCTTCACGTCCTGCGCGAACTGCTTGGCCAGGTCGCCCAGGTGCAGCGCACCGCGCGCGGCGGTGCCGGAGAGGCTGTCCGGGGTGAGCCGCTGGACGGCCTCGTTGGCCTTGTTCATGGCCCAGACGGTGGCGCCGGCGCCGACCGCCATCCAGAAGATGCGTCGCACCATGCCGTCAGCCCCTCACCGCTCGCCGGACCCTGGAGAGCAGACCGCCCCTGGGGGCGGTCGCGGCGCGCACCTCGGCCCGGATCAGCCGGGCCAGTTCCTCGCGCTCGCCGGTCTGCAGCGGCACGGACGGCAGGGTGCCCTGCTGCTTGGCGACGGCCTTGCGGACGCCGTAGCTGAAGGCCGCGACCTTCACCAGCGGTCCGCCCAGGGTGGCGGCCACGGTGGAGGAAAGCGCGTTGGCGTTGGCGGCGGCGTCCTGCACGTTGGCGGTGATCTCGTCGACCCGCTCCAGCTGCTCGTTGGCGCTGCGCACCGCGGCGCCCGCGTCGGTCAGCAGGGGCACGGCCTGATCGGTGACCGCGGAGACCAGCACGGCGGCCTCCTTCAGCACCCGGGAGAGGCGGACCAGCACGACGGCGAGCAGGGTGACCAGGACCGCCCAGAACACGGCGACGAGCAATCCGGCCAGCTCTCCCACGGACACCTTTGCGCGCTCCCTCGCCTTGCTGTTCTCCAGACGGAACCCTATCGCGCCCGCGCCCGCTTTCCGGACCGGGTCGCGGCCCCGGGCGATCCGACCGGGTGTGCGATCCGCGCGCGTAACCTACCGGCCGGTCACCTCGTTCTGCCAGGCAGGCCGTCGCGCGGACGGCCCGAGCACGTCCGGACCGCGACGGTCCGGCCTGGAACACGGGGAGCAGCGGTTGGCCGGCGACTGGACAGCACAGCCCGGGGAGCCCGCGGCGGGGCCGCGCGGGCCGGAGTGCGGCCGGCTGCCGGCCGAGGTGACGGGGTTCGTCGGGCGCCGGCGGGAGCTGGCGGACGTGGCGGACCTGCTGGCCGCCGCCCGGTTGGTGACGGTGACCGGCCCCGGCGGGGTGGGCAAGAGCCGGCTGGCGCTGCGGGCGGCGGCCCGCGCGGACGCCGTCTTCCCGGACGGCACCTGGCTGGTGGACGTGACCCCGGTGCAGGACCCGCTGCTGCTCGGCCACGCCGTCCTGGAGGCCCTGCGGTTGACCGACGGCACCGCCTGTCCGCCGCTGGACGTCCTGACCGAACAGCTGGCCGACCGGCGCCTGCTGCTGGTGCTGGACGGGTGCGAGCACCTGGTGGAGGCCTGCGCCGAGCTGGCGGACGCGCTGCTGCGGGCGCTGCCGGGCCTGCGGCTGCTGGCCACCAGCCGCACCGCGCTGCGGGCCTCCGGCGAGCACCTGCTGACCCTCGCGCCGCTGCCGGTCGGTCCGGTGCCCGCGGGTGCTCCGGAGCCCGGCGCGCTGCCGGACGCGGTGCGGCTGTTCGCCGAGCGGGCCCGGGCGGTCCTGCCGTCCTTCGAGGTGACGGAGGCGAACGCGGAGGCGGTCGGCGTGCTCTGCCGACGGCTGGACGGCATCCCGCTGGCCGTGGAGCTGGCGGCCGGACGGCTGCGCGCGCTGTCGGTGGAGCAGATCACCGCCCGTCTGGACGACCGGTTCCGGCTGCTCACCGGCGGCTCCCGGACGGCGCTGCCGCGGCACCAGACGCTGCGCACGACGATCGGCTGGAGTCATGAGCTCTGCACGGTGCAGGAACGTTTACTCTGGGCCCGCCTCTCGGCCTTCGCCGGCAGCTTCGACCTCGAAGCCGCCGAGTACGTCTGCGCCGGCGAGGGCATCGAGCCCGAGGACGTGCTGGACCTGGTCGACGAACTCGTCGCCAAGTCCGTGGTGCTGCGCGAGGACAGCGCCTTCGGCGTCCGCTTCCGCCTGCTGGACACCCTGCGCGAGTACGGCGGCCACTGGCTGCGCGCCACCGGCGAGGAGCAGCGGCTGCTCCGCCGCCACCGGGACTGGTACCTCGGCGTCGCCACCTGGGGCGAGGTCGAGTGGTTCGGCCCCCGCCAGGCGGAGACCGCCGAACGCACCGAGCTGGCCCACACCAACCTCCGCGCGGCACTGGAGTTCTGCCTCGCCGAGCCCGGCGAGGAGCAGATCGCGCTGCTGCTGGCCGGCACGCTCTGGTTCTACTGGGTCGGCTGCGGCCACCTCGGCGAGGGGCGGCACTGGCTGGACCGCGCGCTCGCCCTGGGCCGCGAACCCACCGAGGCCCGCGCCAAGGCGCTGTGGGTGACCGGCTACACGGCCACGCTGCAGGGGGACCTGGGCGCCGCCCGTCCGGCCCTGGAGGAGTGCCGCCGCCAGGCCCTGGACACCGGCGACGACCGGGCCCTCGCCTACGCCGTCCACCGTCAGGGCTGCGCCGCCCTGATCGGCGACGACCCGAACCGCGCCGCCGAGCTCTTCGAGGAGGCTCTCTGGCACTACCGGACCATCGGCGAGCTCAACAGCAACGTGGTGATGGCGATGCTGGAGCTGGGTCTGGCCTACCTCTTCCAGGGCGACCTGGACAGCGGCGAGCTCTGGTTCGGCCAGGCCCGCGAACTGTGCGAGGAGCACGGCGAGCAGTGGGCGTACGCGTACGTGCTGTACGCGATGGCGTACTCGCACTGGCTGGACGGCGCGGTCCAGCCGGCCCGTGCGCTGGCCCGCGAGTGCGTCCGGCTGAACCACCTGTTCCACGACCTGCTCGGCATCGTGCTGGGGATCGACCTGCTGGCGCTGCTGGAGACCGAGCCGAGCGGCCCGGGCGAGCCGGGCGACCTGCGCGAGGCCCGGGTGCTGCAGGGCGCCGCGCACCGGATCTGGCGCACAATCGGCACCCCGTTCCTCGGCTCGCGGAACTTCTTCGGCACCCACCAGGAGTGCGCCGAGCGGGCCCGGGCCGGTCTGGCCGAGCAGGAGTACGAGGAGTGCTACCGGGCCGGCGCCCGGCTGGACCTGGACGAGGCCGTCTCCCGGGCGCTCGGCGGAGGAGGTTCGGCGGAGGGTTCGGAGCCGGGCGCGGGGCCCTTCTCGGTGCCGCCGGCCCCGGCCCCCTCACCGGCCCGGAAGGGCTGAGGCACGGGCCGGAAGGGCCGTTTCACAGGCCGGAATAGCTGAAGCTTGCCCATTGCTTGAGGAGGCAAGGATCCACCCGGAAGGAGCACCATGGCCGTCCACAACGCCGCCGACGAGTACCGCATGGCGAAGTTCTACTTCGACTCCAAGGCGTACACCGATGCCGCCCGCATGCTCGAAGGCGTGCTCGCCGAGGAGCCGGCCAACCTCTCCGTCCGGCTGCTGCTCGCCCGCAGCTACTACCACTCCGCCCGACTCGGCCGCGCCGAGGCCGAGTTGCACCGGATCCTGGAGGCGAACCCGGCCGAGGACTACGCCCAGATGATGCTCGGCCGCACCCTGGAGCGCCAGGGCCGCACCGAGGAGGCCCGCCCGCACCTGCGGCTGGCCGCCGCCATGGCCGGCGAGAGCGTCTGAGCACCGGGCGCAACCGGAAAAGGGGCGAGCCCCCGCCGCCTCGAAAGGCGACGGGGGCTCGCTGGTGGTCACGCGAAGAGCGGAACCGCTCGCGGGTCAGCGCGAGTAGTACTCGACGACGAGCTGCTCGTCACAGATCACCGGGACCTCCTTGCGCTGCGGCGCGCGGTCCAGGCGGAAGGCCAGGGCCTTCAGGTTGACCTCGAGGTACTTCGGGGTCTGGCCCTCACCCGCGTAGCCACCCTCACGGGCGACCTGGAACGGGACCTTCTCCTTGCTGCGCTCGCGGACGGTCACCACGAAGCCCGGCTTCATCTGGTACGACGGCTTGTTGACCTTGCCACCGTTGACCTCGATGTGACCGTGGACGACCATCTGGCGGGCCTGGTAGATGGTGCGGGCAATGCCCGAACGCAGCACCAGGGAGTCCAGACGGGTCTCCAGCTCGGCGACGAGCGCCTCACCGGTCTTGCCCTCGGCCTTCTTCGCGCGGTCGAACGCGCGCGCCATCTGCTTCTCGCTCAGGTCGTACTGGGCGCGCAGACGCTGCTTCTCGAGCAGACGGACCTTGTAGTCCGAGTTCTGCTTGCGACCACGGCCGTGCTGGCCGGGCGGGTACGGGCGGGCCTCGAAGTACTTGACGGACTTCGGGGTCAGCGGCACGCCGAGCGCACGCGCGATCTTGACCTTGGGACGCTTCTGGTTCGCCATGAACCAAACCTTCCTTGCTTACGAATACGGCTTTCACCAGGTGTTGACGGAGGTCGCACGTCGCGACCCGGAGAAAACCCCGCCGCCTGCGCGATGGGATCAGCCGCTCTCCGGAGCCGGGCACGAGAGTGCTTGTCACACGGACGGTCCGGAACCCCGGGCCACCCGCGACACCGAAACGGTGCGCGACGCTCCTGTTGCGGGCCCCTCGGAAGGGGCCTACGGCCGCTGTCCCGCTGGTGCGGCCGGTCGGTGGGGTCTCCCCCGCCGCCGTCCCGGGACATGGCACTCCGATCGAGTATAGCCGCCGATCACTCGCCCTTTTGCCCGGGCTCCCGCTCCGGCGCCCGCTCCGGCGTCGACGCCGGATCCGGGTCCGGCTTCGACGCCGGCCTCGGCTCCGGCTTCCGCTCCGGCTTCTTCTCGCTCCGCCGCTCCCCCCGCAGCCGCCCCCGGGTCCAGTCCACGACGTCCGCGTAGCGGGCCTCGCCGCCGCGCCGCGTCGGCTGGTAGTACTCCTTGCCGTGCACCGCGTCCGGCGCGTACTGCTGGCCGGCGATGCCCTCCGGCAGGTCGTGCGGGTACTGGTAGCCCTTGCCGTGGCCGAGCTTGCCCGCACCGCCGTAGTGCGCGTCCCGCAGGTGCGCCGGCACCGCGCCCGCCAGGCCCTGCCGGACGTCCGCCAGCGCCGCGTCGATCGCCAGGTAGGCCGCGTTGGACTTGGGGGCCAGGGCCAGCGCGATCGCCGCCTGGGAGAGGATGATCCGCGCCTCCGGGAAGCCGATCAGCGCCACCGCCTGCGCGGCCGCCACCGCCGTCTGCAGCGCCGTCGGGTCCGCCAGGCCGACGTCCTCGCTGGCCGAGATCATCAGTCGGCGGGCGATGAACCGCGGGTCCTCGCCGGCCTCGATCATCCGGGCCAGGTAGTGCAGGGTCGCGTCCACGTCGCTGCCGCGGATCGACTTGATCAGCGCGCTCGCCACGTCGTAGTGCTGGTCACCGTCCTTGTCGTAGCGCACAGCCGCCTGGTTGACGGCCGTCTCCGTGGTGGCCAGCGTGATGCTCGACTCGCCCTTCTCCAGCGCCGCTCCGGCCGCCGCCTCCAGCGTGGTGAGCGCCCGCCGGGCGTCGCCGCCGGCCAGCCGCACCAGGTGGTCCTCGGACTCCCCGGTCAGCTCCAGCGCGCCCTCCAGGCCGCGCTCGTCGGCCACCGCGCGGCGCAGCAGCGCGCGGATGTCCTCGTCGGTCAGCGACTCCAGGGTGAGCAGCAGCGAGCGGGACAGCAGCGGGGAGATCACCGAGAAGTACGGGTTCTCGGTCGTCGCCGCGATCAGGGTGACCCAGCGGTTCTCCACGGCGGGCAGCAGCGAGTCCTGCTGGGCCTTGGAGAAGCGGTGGATCTCGTCCAGGAAGAGCACCGTCTCCCGGCCGGACATCCCGACCGCCCGCCGGGCGCCGTCGATCACCGCCCGGACCTCCTTGACCCCGGCGGTGATCGCGGAAAGCTCGACGAAGCGCCCCTCGACGGCCTGGCTGATCACGTGCGCCAGGGTGGTCTTCCCGGTGCCGGGAGGCCCCCAGAGGATCACCGAGCTGGTGGCCGCCGGCCCGCGCGAGCCCGCGACCAGCCGCCGCAGCGGCGAACCGGGCTTCAGCAGCTGCCGCTGCCCGGCGACCTCGTCCAGGGTGCGCGGTCGCATCCGTACGGCCAGGGGCGCCCGCCCGGGCTCCTTGGCCTGGCGTTCCTCGGCGGCGGCGGTGAAGAGGTCCGGTTCGTCCACACCGGAAGCCTATGCGAGCGCTCGGACAGCGGGTCCCGCGGCGGACGGCCGGCACCGGCCGCCGCCCGGGGCGACGAGGCCCCGGCCTAGCGGAGCAGCCCGGCCGCGTGGTCCGGGACGTACTTCTGCAGGTCGCGCGGGGGCCGCTGGTAGCCGCGCGGGGCCGGCCGCGGCGGCAGCTCGATCTGCGGCGCCTTGATCTCGTGGTACGGCACGGTGGAGAGCAGGTGGGAGATCATGTTGATCCGGGCGCGGCGCTTGTCGTCGCTCTCCACCACGTGCCAGGGCGAGTCCGGGACGTCGGTGTGGATGAACATCTCGTCCTTGGCCCGCGAGTAGTCCTCCCAGCGGGTGATCGACTCGACGTCCATCGGGGAGAGCTTCCAGCGCTTCATCGGGTCCCCCAGCCGGGCCCGGAACCGCCGCTCCTGCTCGGTGTCGCTCACCGAGAACCAGTACTTGCGCAGCAGGATGCCCGCCTCGATCAGCATCCGCTCGAAGGTCGGGCACTGGTGCAGGAACTGCCAGTACTCCTCGTCGCTGCAGAAGCCCATCACCCGCTCCACCCCGGCGCGGTTGTACCAGCTGCGGTCGAACAGCACGATCTCCCCGGCCGCCGGCAGGTACTCCACGTACCGCTGGAAGTACCACTGGGACTTCTGCCGCTCGGTCGGCATGGGCAACGCCGCGACCCGGGCGATGCGCGGGTGCAGGTACTCCGTCACCCGCTTGATCGCCCCGCCCTTGCCCGCGGCGTCACGTCCTTCGAAGACCACCACCACGCGGGCGCCCTCGACCCGCACCCACTCCTGGAGCTTCACCAGCTCCTGCTGCAGCCGCAGCAGCTCCCGCTCGTACGGCCTCTTCGCCAGTCGCTCCGGCTTCGCGGTCCGCTGCTCCTCGGCCACCCTCTGACCCTCCCGTCCGATCCGTGCTGATGCACACTCACCGTAGGCGCAGCACGGCGAATTCGCAGGCCGGAACGGAACCGGGCGGCGGCGGAGCGGGAGGAGTGCGGCGGTCTAGACCGCGACGAAGGGCTCGGGGTAGCGGCAGAGCCCGCGCGGGCCGCCGTCGTACGCCGTCAGCGGCAGCGCCTGGAAGTAGGCCTCCGGCACCTCGAAGGGGCCGACGACCTCGTGCCGCCCGGCCGGCGCGAAGCCGAACCGCGCGTAGTACTCCGGATCGCCGAGAACGACCACGAGCTTCTCCCCCGCATCCTCGGCCGCCGACAGCACGGCCCGGACGACGAGCTCGCCGACGCCCCTGCGCTGCCACTCGGGCGCCACGGCGACCGGCGCGAGCGCCACCGCGTCGCCGTCCCCGACCTGCAGCCGGGTGAGCAGCGCGTGGCCGACCACCAGCCCGGTGTCGTCCACGGCGACCACCGACAGCCCGGGCAGCCAGGCGGGATGGCGGCGCAGCGCGTCGACCAGGTCGGCCTCGTCCGGACCGGGGAACGCGGCCATGTGGACGCGTCTGGTCGCCGGGGCGTCCTGCGGACATTCGATTCTCGTTGTGACCTGCATGGGGTCGACCCTCCCTGTGTCACACACCGTTGTGGACCGGCCCCGGACGGTGGGTGGACCGTCCGGGGCCGTTGCAGGTTAGCGGATGACGTGTCGTCAGGACTTGGGCTGAGCCTCGGACTTGGCGTCCTCGCGGACCTTGGGCTGGGCGTCCACGCCGGCCTCGCGGCGCTGCGCCGGGGTGATCGGGGTCGGAGCGCCGGTCAGCGGGTCACCACCGGTGGACGTCTTCGGGAAGGCGATGACGTCGCGGATGGTGTCGTACCCGCCGAGCAGGGTGACGATCCGGTCCAGACCGAAGGCGACACCACCGTGCGGCGGCGGGCCGTAGTTGAACGCGTCCAGCAGGAAGCCGAACTGCGAGGCCGCCTCCTCCTCGGAGAGGCCGATCGCGTCGAACGCCCGCTTCTGCACGTCGCGCTGGTGGATACGGATCGAACCGCCGCCCAGCTCCGAGCCGTTGAGGACCAGGTCGTACGCGTTGGACAGCGCCGCACCGGGGTCGGTGTCGAACGTGTCCAGCGACTCGCCGGTCGGGGCGGTGAACGGGTGGTGCACCGCGTGCCAGCCCTGGAAGGCGCCCTTGTCGTCCTCGATCGGCTCGAACATCGGGAAGTCGACGACCCAGAGGAAGGCCCACTTGGACTCGTCGATCAGCTCGCAGCGGCGGCCGATCTCCAGACGGGCGGCGCCGAGCAGCTCCTGCGAGGCGCGCTCCTTGCCGGCCGCGAAGAAGACCGCGTCGCCGTTCTTGGCGCCCGCGGCGGCGGCCAGGCCGGCCAGGTGCTCCGCGGACAGGTTCTTGGCGACCGGGCCGCGCAGCTCGCCGGTCTCGGCGTCGATGAGCACGTAGGCCAGGCCCTTGGCGCCGCGCGCCTTGGCCCAGTCCTGCCAGGCGTCCAGCTGCTTGCGCGGCTGCGAGGCACCGCCGGGCATGACCACGGCGCCGACGTACGGGGCCTGGAAGACGCGGAACTCGGTGCCCTTGAAGTACTCGGTGAGGTCGGTGAGTTCCTGGCCGAAGCGGACGTCCGGCTTGTCGGAGCCGTAGCGACCCATGGCGTCCGCGTAGGTCATCCGCGGCAGCGGGTTGGGGACCTCGTAGCCGTGCACCTCGCGCCAGATCGCACCGATGATCTTCTCGCCGAGGGCCAGGATGTCCTCCTGGTCGACGAAGGAGGCCTCGATGTCCAGCTGGGTGAACTCCGGCTGCCGGTCGGCACGGAAGTCCTCGTCGCGGAAGCAGCGGGCGATCTGGTAGTAGCGCTCCATGCCGGCCACCATCAGCAGCTGCTTGAACAGCTGGGGCGACTGCGGCAGCGCGTACCAGTGGCCGGGCTGCAGGCGGACCGGGACGAGGAAGTCGCGGGCGCCCTCGGGGGTGGAGCGGGTGAGGTACGGCGTCTCGATGTCGAGGAAGTCGTTCTCCTCCATCACCCGGCGGATGATGTTGCTGACCTTGGAGCGCAGCCGCAGGCCCTTGGCCGGGCCCTCACGGCGCAGGTCCAGGTAGCGGTAGCGCAGCCGGACCTCCTCGTTGACCGTGCCCGGCTCGTACTCGGCGACCGGGAAGGGCAGCGGGGCGGCCTCGGAGAGGACCTCGATCGCGCTGACGACGACCTCGACGGCGCCGGTCGGGATGTCGGGGTTCTCGTTGCCCTCGGGGCGGACGCGGACGTCGCCGACGACCTTGACGCAGTACTCGGCGCGCAGGCCGTGCACCGAGTCCAGGTCGCGGACCACGATCTGCACGGTGCCGGAGGCGTCGCGCAGGTCGATGAAGGCCACGCCGCCGTGGTCGCGGCGGCGGGCGACCCAGCCGGCCAGGGTGACGGTGGTGTCTGCGTGCTCCGGGCGGAGCGTGCCCGCGTCGTGCGTGCGGATCACAGCTGCTTCTCCTTCAGGGTGGTGACGAGTGCGTCGAGGGCGACGGGGGTCTGCTCGCCGGTGCTCAGGTCCTTGAGCTGGACGACGCCCTCGGCGAGGTCCCGGTCCCCGGCGATCAGGGCGAAGCGGGCGCCGGACCGGTCGGCGGACTTCATGGCGTTCTTGATGCTCTTGACGCCGAAGGCGAGGTCGGTGGCCACGCCGGCCCGGCGCAGCTCGACCACCTTGGCGAACAGGACGTTCTTGGCCTCCTCGCCGAGCGCGACCGCGTACACGGCGGTGGCGGCCGGCAGGTCGAGGGTGACGCCCTCGGCCTCCAGTGCGAGGTAGGTGCGGTCCACGCCGAGGGCCCAGCCGACGGACGGCAGCGCCGGGCCGCCGATCATCTCGGAGAGGCCGTCGTAGCGGCCGCCGCCACCGATCGCGGACTGCGCGCCGAGGCCGTTGTGCACGAACTCGAAGGTGGTGCGGGTGTAGTAGTCCAGGCCGCGGACCAGCTTCGGGTCGTCCACGAAGGCCACGCCGGCTGCGGTGAGCAGCTCGCGGACCTTCTCGTCGTACGCCTTGCAGTCCTCGCACAGGTAGTCGCGCAGCATCGGGGCGCCGACCAGCTGCTCCTGCACCGACTCGCGCTTGTCGTCCAGGACGCGCAGCGGGTTGATCCCGGCGCGGCGGCGGGTGTCCTCGTCCAGGTCCAGGCCGGAGAGGAACTCGATCAGCGCGGCGCGGTAGACCGGGCGGCACTGCTTGTCGCCGAGGCTGTTGAGCAGCAGCGAGTAGTCGGCGAGGCCCAGCGAGCGGAAGGCGTCGTCGGCCAGGATGATCAGCTCGGCGTCCAGTGCCGGGTCCTCGGCGCCGATCGCCTCGGCGCCGACCTGGGAGAACTGGCGGTAGCGGCCCTTCTGGGCGCGCTCGTAGCGGTAGTACGAGCCGGAGTACCAGAGCTTGACCGGCAGGTTGCCCTGCTTGTGCAGGTTGGCCTGGAGCGCGGCACGCAGCACCGACGCGGTGCCCTCCGGGCGCAGCGCGAGTTCGTCGCCGCCCTTGGTGGTGAGGGTGTACATCTCCTTGGTGACGATGTCGGTGGACTCGCCGACGCCGCGGGAGAACAGCTTCACGTCCTCGAAGACCGGGGTCTCGACGTAGCCGTAACCGGCCCGGCGGGCGGGCGCGGCGATGCGCTCGCGGATCGCCAGGAAGGTCGCGGAGCTGGGGGGCAGCAGGTCGTAGGTGCCCTTGGGGGCGGTGAAGGTGCTCAACTTCTCTTCCGTCACATTCCTCGTCGCGGGAAAGCCGGGGCGCCGGCCGCCCCCGCTGCCTGTCGGAGGTAGGGGTTGGTGGCGCGCTCGCGGCCGATGGTGGTCTGACCGCCGTGGCCGGAGAGGACCACGGTGGAATCGTCGAGGGGCAGGCACACCCGGGCCAGCGACGTCATGATCGCCTCGCTGTCCCCGCCCGGGAGGTCGGTACGCCCGATGGAGCCGGCGAACAGCAGGTCACCCGAGAACAGCACCGGGGGGAGGTCCTCGGCACCGGGCGTCCGGAAGGTCACCGACCCCCCGGTATGGCCCGGGGCGTGGTCCACGGTGAGCTGCAGGCCGGCCAGCTCCAGCACGCTGCCGTCGGTGAGCTCGCGCACGTCGTCGGGCTCGCCGACGGTGAGCTCGCCCATCAACTGGGTGCCAAGGGAGCGGCCGAGCGCCTTCTCCGGGTCGGACATCATGTACCGGTCCTCGGGGTGGATCCAGGCCGGGACGCCGCGGGCGCCGCAGACCGGGACCACCGAGGCCACGTGGTCGATGTGGCCGTGCGTGAGCAGCACGGCGACGGGCTTGAGCCCGTGCTCGCGGACCATGTCCTCGACGCCGCGGGCCGCCTGGTGGCCGGGGTCGACGATGACGCACTCCTCGCCCGCCGCCGGAGCGACCAGGTAGCAGTTGGTGCCCCAGGCTCCAGCGGGGAATCCGGCGATGAACACGCGCGTCCTTCGGGTGTGCGGCGGTCGGTGAGCGAGAACCACCAGTAGTGATGCTGCCTATTGGTTACTCAGGGGCAGCCTACCGGCGGTCCGGCTCCGGTTGCGAACCAGATAGGGGTGGCGGGACGGGCCGTCTGACAGGTTCACCGCGTCCTTACGGGCCCGGTCCCTACACTTGGCCGCCGAGGGATGCGATGATCCGCTCCGGAATCCATCCACTTTTCCCGCACATCCGTAGGAGACACGGCCGGTGGTCAGTAGCGAACAGCGGCGGCGGCAGCTCGCCCGCGAGAAGTACGAGCGCCAGATGGAGCGCCGGGTCGAGATGGCGGCCGCCCGCAAGCGCCGCAACACGATCATGGGCGCGTCGCTTGCCGTCGTTGTCCTGGCCGGAGGCGGGACGCTCTTCGCCACCGGCGCGTTCAACTCGGACGACAAGGGCAAGAGCGCCGCGAACAGCGCGCAGGCCGCGCCGACCCAGGCGGCCGAGCCGACCGCCCCGACCCGCAAGCCGGTCGAGGGCTGCACCGACCCCGCGCCGGGCGCCCCCAACGGCAAGAAGTGGCAGGCCGAGCCGGCCATGTCGGTCGACCCGGCCGGCTCGTACACCATGACGATGGACACCAACTGCGGCAAGGTCACGATCGCGCTGGACGCGGCCAAGGCCCCGCACACGGTGAACTCCTTCTCGTTCCTGGCCGGTGAGAAGTACTTCGACCACACCAAGTGCCACCGCCTCACCACCAGCGACATCTTCGTGCTGCAGTGCGGCGACCCGACCGCCAGCGCGACGGTCCCGGGCGGTGCGGGCGACCCCGGCTACAAGTTCGCGGACGAGAACCTGACCGGCGCGACGTACCCGGCGGGCACGGTGGCGATGGCCAACTCCGGCCCGGGCACCAACGGCAGCCAGTTCTTCCTGGTCTACAAGGACACCCCGCTGCCGCCGAAGTACACCCCCTTCGGGAAGATCACCGGCGGCCTGGACGTGGTGCAGAAGATCGCCGCCGCCGGCACCCTGGAGGGCGGCACGGACGGCCACCCGATGGCGGACGTGACGCTCAACGCCCTTACAGTGTCCAAGGGTTGAGCAATCCCGGGACGGTCGGCGCGCGGTGTCCGCACCGCCGCCGCCCGGCCCCGGCCCGAAGTCGCCCGGCCCGGATGCGGACAGCACCGGGCCTGGTCGCCTATGTTGGCGTTGTATAGGGTGCCCGGACCCGCCTAGCCGCCACCCTCGGCAGCAAGGCACGGCGGACGGGGACGGCGGACTCATCGGTCCGCCGCACATCAACTGTGGACGACGGTCGCGCGCCGCCCCGGCGCGGGCGCGACGTCATGTGGAGGACGCGCTATGAGCAGCGACCCGTGGGGCCGTGTGGACGAGCAGGGCACGGTCTACGTCAGGACGGCCGACGGCGAACGCGTCGTGGGTTCCTGGCAGGCCGGCTCGCCCGAGGAGGCCCTCGCCTACTTCGAGCGCAAGTACCAGGGCATCGAGGTGGAGATCGGCCTGCTGGAGAAGCGGGTGCGCACCACCGACCTGGCCGCCAAGGACGCCCAGACCGCACTGGAGCACCTGCGCGCGCAGGTGGTCGAGGGGCACGCGGTCGGCGACCTGGAGTCCCTGGCCAAGCGGCTGGACACGCTCGCCGGCGAGATCGAGACCCGGCGCGAGGAGCGAAAGGCCGCCCGCGCCAAGGCGCAGGACGAGGCCCGCGCGGCCAAGGAGGCCCTGGTCGCCGAGGCCGAGCAGCTCGCCGAGTCGACCCAGTGGCGGGAGGCCGGGGACCGGCTGCGCGCCCTGGTGGACACCTGGAAGGGCCTGCCCCGTCTGGACCGCAAGAGCGACGACGAGCTGTGGCACCGCTTCTCGCACGCCCGCTCGGTCTTCTCCAAGCACCGCAAGGCGCACTTCGCCACCCTGGACGCCGAGCGCGAGACCGCGCGGCAGACCAAGGAGGCCCTGGTCGCCGAGGCCGAGGCGCTGTCCTCGTCCACGGACTGGGGCAGCACCGCGGCCGCCTACCGCGACCTGATGGCGCGCTGGAAGGGCGCCGGCCGCGCCCAGCGCGACATCGAGGACGAGCTGTGGGCCCGGTTCCGCGGCGCGCAGGACGTCTTCTTCCAGGCCCGCTCCGCGGTGTTCAGCGAGCGGGACGCCGAGCAGGTGGAGAACCAGAAGCTCAAGGAGGCGCTGGCCACCGAGGCCGAGGCGATCCTGCCGATCACCGACCTGAAGGCCGCCAAGGCCGCGCTGCGCGAGGTCAACGAGCGCTGGGAGGCGATCGGGCACGTGCCGCGCGAGGTCCGTCCGAAGCTGGACGGCCGGCTGAACGCGGTCGAGCGGGCCATCCGCGAGGCCGAGGACAGCGAGTGGAAGCGGTCCAACCCGGAGGCCAAGGCCCGCGCGGCCGGCATGGTCGGCCTCTTCCAGGCCAAGGCCGACAAGATCCAGGCCGACCTGGACAGGGCCCGCGCCGCCGGCAACGCCTCCAAGGTCGCCAAGCTTGAGTCCGAGCTGGCCGGTGTGCAGACGCTGCTGGAGCAGGCGCACAAGAGCCAGGAGGAGTTCAGCGGCTGATCACCGCCGAACGGACCGTCCGGACGACGAAGGCCCCCGGGGAAGCTCCCCGGGGGCCTTCGTCATGCCGTTCCCGTCACGTCCGGCGCGACACCGCCGTCACTTCCGGGCGGAGGTGACGCGGTAGACGTCGTACACGCCCTCGACACCGCGCACCGCCTTGAGCACGTGGCCGAGGTGCTTCGGGTCGCCCATCTCGAAGGTGAAGCGGCTCATCGCCACCCGGTCGCGTGAGGTCTGCACCGCCGCCGACAGGATGTTGACGTGCTGGTCGGAGAGCACCCGGGTGACGTCCGAGAGCAGGCGGGAGCGGTCCAGCGCCTCGACCTGGATGGCCACCAGGAAGACCGAGGACTGGGTGGCCGCCCACTCGACGTCGATCATGCGCTCCGGCTGCTGGCTCAGCGACTCCACGTTGACGCAGTCGGCGCGGTGCACCGACACGCCGTTGCCGCGGGTCACGAAGCCGACGATCGGGTCGCCGGGCACCGGGGTGCAGCAGCGGGAAAGCTTGACCCAGACGTCCTCGACGCCCTTGACGATCACGCCCGGGTCGCCCTTGGCCCTGCGGCGCGCCGCCCGGCGGTTGTCGTGCGTCGGGGTGGCGGTCTCCGCCAGGTCCTCGGTCGCGCCCTCCTCGCCGCCGAGCGCCTGGACCAGCTTCTGGACGATGTTCTGCGCGGCGACGTGCCCCTCGCCGATCGCGGCGTAGAGCGAGGAGATGTCGGGGTAGCGCATCTCGTGGGCCAGGGTGACCAGCGAGTCGCCGGTCAGGATCCGCTGGATCGGCAGGCCCTGCTTGCGCATCGCCCGGACGATCGCCTCCTTGCCGTGCTCGATCGCCTCCTCGCGGCGCTCCTTGGAGAACCAGGCGCGGATCTTGTTGCGGGCGCGCGGCGACTTGACGAAGCCCAGCCAGTCCCGGGAGGGGCCGGCGTTCTCCGCCTTGGAGGTGAACACCTCGACGGTGTCGCCGTTCTCCAGGGTCGACTCCAGCGGCACCAGCCGCCCGTTCACCCGGGCGCCTATCGTCCGGTAACCGACCTCGGTGTGCACCGCGAAGGCGAAGTCGACCGGGGTCGCGCCCGCCGGCAGGGCTATCACGTCGCCCTTGGGGGTGAAGACGAAGACCTCGTTGCTGGCCAGGTCGAAGCGCAGCGACTCCAGGAACTCTCCCGGGTCGGCGGTCTCCTTCTGCCAGTCCAGCAGCTGCCGCAGCCAGGCCATCTCGTTGACGGCGCCGGCCTTGTCGTCCTTGCGGACCTGGGTCGGGGTGTCGGTGCGCACCTTGGAGGCCCCGGCGACCGCGCGCTGCTTGTACTTCCAGTGCGCGGCGATGCCGTACTCGGCCCGCCGGTGCATGTCGAAGGTGCGGATCTGGAGCTCGACGGGCTTGCCCCCGGGACCGATCACCGTCGTGTGCAGCGACTGGTACATGTTGAACTTGGGCATCGCGATGTAGTCCTTGAACCGCCCCGGCACCGGGTTCCACCGCGCGTGGATGGTGCCCAGCGCCGCGTAGCAGTCGCGGACGGTGTCGACCAGGACCCGGATGCCCACCAGGTCGTAGATCTCGGCGAAGTCCCGGCCCCGGACGATCATCTTCTGGTAGACCGAGTAGTAGTGCTTCGGCCGACCGGTGACGGAGGCGGTGATCCGGGCGCCGCGCAGGTCCGCCTGGACCTGGTCGATGACCGTCGCCAGGTACTCGTCCCGCTTGGGGGCGCGCTCGGCGACCAGCCGGACGATCTCGTCGTACATCTTGGGGTAGAGGATCGCGAAGGCGAGGTCCTCCAGCTCCCACTTGATGGTGTTCATGCCCAGCCGGTGCGCCAGCGGGGCGTAGATCTCCAGCGTCTCGCGGGCCTTCTTCTCCTGCTTCTCCCGCTTGAGGTAGCGCATGGTGCGCATGTTGTGCAGGCGGTCGGCCAGCTTGATCACCAGAACCCGCGGGTCCTTGGCCATCGCGACGACCATCTTGCGGACGGTCTCGGCCTGCGCGGCCTCGCCGAACTTGACCCGGTCCAGCTTGGTGACGCCGTCCACCAGCAGGGCCACCGAGTCGCCGAAGTCCCTGCGCAGGGTCTCCAGGCCGTAGTCGGTGTCCTCGACGGTGTCGTGCAGCAGCCCGGCCATCAGCGTCGACGCGTCCATCCCGAGCTCGGCGAGGATCGTCGCGACGGCCAGCGGGTGGGTGATGTACGGGTCGCCGCTCTTGCGCTTCTGACCGCGGTGCCATCTCTCGGCGACCGCGTACGCCTTCTCGATCTCGCGCAGCAGCGCCGGGTCGGCCTTGGGGTCGTTCGCCCGGATCGAACGGAACAGCGGTTCCAGGACGGGGTTGAGCACGCTGGAACGCTGGCCGCCGAGGCGGGCCAGACGGGCGCGCATGCCGCCGGTGGAACCGCGGCCGGACGGGGCGGGCGAACGCGGGGAGGTCGGAGCCGGGCGTGCCGGGGTGGCCCCCGAGGGCGTGGGACGGTCTTCGGGGGCGGCCGCTGCGGCCGTGGGCACAACCTCGTCGGGCAAGGACAACTCCTCGGGGCACCGGGCCGACCCCTGCCGGGGCCCGAACGAGCGGACACAACCGGGAGGGGATGAATCTTCATGGTACCGAGCCGGGCGCCCCGGTGTTCATCCGGCCGGGCCAGCAAACGGAGGGGCGGCGGTCGGATCGCTCCGGCCGCCGCCCCTTCGCACACGTCCCTCAGACCGTGACCAGCGTCTCCAGCGGAGCGCCGGCCAGGTGCCCGGCCAGCCGCGCGCGGCCGTCCAGGAAGCCCAGCTCCATGAGCACCACGACGCCCACCAGTTCGGCGCCGGCCTCCTTCACGAGGTCCAGTGAGGCACCGATGGTCCCACCGGTGGCCAGCACGTCGTCCACCACCAGCACCCGCTCACCGGGTGCGAAGGCGTCGCACTGGACCTCCAGCGTCGCCGAGCCGTACTCCAGCTCGTACGAGCGCCGGAACACCTCGCCGGGCAGCTTGCCCTGCTTGCGGATCGGCACGAAGCCGAGCCCGGCCTCGACGGCCGCCGGGGCCGCCAGCACGAAGCCGCGCGCCTCCAAGCCCACCACCTTGGTCGCCCCGAGCTCCTTCGCACGGTCCGCGAGCGCCCGGGTGAGGGCGCCGAAGGCCTCGGCGTCGGCGAGCAGCGGCGCGATGTCCTTGAACAGCACGCCCGGCTTCGGGTAGTCCGGGACGTCCCGGATCCGGCTGTTCAGCAGCTCGGCCAGGAGGGTGTCGGCGGTGGTCACGGTGGTCGTCCTCGGGGTTCGTGGTTCGGTTCAGCGCTTGGTGGACGGACGGCCCTTGGCACGGGAGCCGGCCGCGCTGCCGCGCTGACCGACCATGCCCGCGGGCTGGCCCTCCTCGGCGACGTCGTCCGCGGGCCCCTCGTCCCCGGCCTTGGCGGCCGCGGCCCGGTGCTGCAGGACGCGCTTGCGCAGCGCCTTCATCTCCGGCTGCTCCTCCTTGAGCTGCGCCAGCAGCGGGGTGGCGACGCAGATCGAGGAGTAGGCACCGGCCGCGAGGCCGATGAACAGCGCGAGCGAGATGTCGTTCAGCGTGCCGGCGCCCAGGATGCCGCCACCGATGAACAGCAGCGCGGCGACCGGCAGCAGCGCCACCACGGTGGTGTTGAGCGAGCGCACCAGGGTCTGGTTGAGGCCCGCGTTGGCCGCCTCGCTGTAGGTGAGCTTGTTCTGCTTGGCGAGCCCCTTGGTGTTCTCCTTCACGGTGTCGAAGACGACGACCGTGTCGTAGAGCGAGTACCCGAGGATCGTCAGGAAGCCGATCACCGTACCGGGAGTGACCTCGAAGCCCACCAGGGCGTAGACCCCGATGGTGATCAGGAGGTCGTGGATGAGGGCGACCAGGGCCGCCACCGCCATCCGCCACTCGAAGGCGATCGCGAGGTAAACCGTCACCAGGATCATGAAGATGATCAGACCGGTGAGCGCCTTGTTGGAGATCTGCTTGCCCCAGCTGGGGCCGATCACCTGGGCCTCGACGGTGTCCAGCGGAACGCCGACCTTCTCGGCGAGCTGCGCGCGCACCTCGTCCGAGCTCTTCGGCTCCTCGGTGCTGACCTGGATGCGGATCTTGCCGTTGTCGGTCGACTGCACCAGCGGGTGCGAGGAGACGACCTGGTCGGCCTTCTCCTGTGCCTGCGAGACGGTCAGGCCGGGCTTGGACACGGTGTAGACCGAGCCGCCCTTGAACTCGATGCCCAGGTGCAGGCCCATGGCCAGACCGATCGCCGCGACCAGCACGATCACGCCGGAGATGGAGTACCAGAGCTTGCGGCGCCCGACGAAGTCGAAGCTGATTTCGCCCTGGTAGAGCCGGTGGCCCAGATTGGAGAAGCGCGACACGGTGTCAGGCCTCCTTCACGGCGGCAGAGGAGGAAGAGCTACGGCGACGGCTGCTGCGCAGCGGCGGGCGGGCGCCCAGACGCTTCGGGTCCAGGCCGGACCACGGGTGGCCGTCGAGGAAGAACTTGCGGCGGGCCAGCAGCGTGATCAGCGGCTTGGTGAACAGGAAGATCACCACGACGTCGAGCGCGGTGGTCAGACCCAGGGTGAACGCGAAGCCCTGGACCTTGCCGACCGAGACCACGTAGAGCACGGCGGCACAGAGGAAGGACACGAAGTCCGAGACCAGGATGGTGCGCCGGGCGCGCGGCCAGGCCCGCTGGACCGCCGGGCGCAGCGGGGCGCCCTCGCGGACCTCGTCGCGGATGCGCTCGAAGTACACGATGAAGGAGTCGGCGGTGATGCCGATCGCGACGATCGCACCGCAGACCGCGGGCAGGTTCAGCGCGAAGCCGATCCCGCCACCGAGCAGGCTCATGATCGAGTAGGTCATGATCGCCGAGACGATCAGACCGGCGATCGAGACCAGGCCGAGGCCGCGGTAGTAGACCAGCGAGTAGGCGACGACGAGCAGCATGCCGATCGCGCCGGCGACCAGGCCGGCCTTGAGCTGGTCGCTGCCGAGCGCCGGGGAGACGGTGGTGATGTCGCTCTTGGTGAACTCCAGCGGCAGGGCGCCGTAGCTGAGCACGTTGGACAGGTCCTGCGCCTCGGCCTGGGTGAACCGGCCGGTGATGACCGCGCTGCCGCCCGGGATCGGGCCGTTGACCTGCGGGTGCGAGACGACCTGGTTGTCCAGGACGATGGCGAACTGGTTGTTCGGCGGGGTCTGGGTGGCCAGCTGGCCGGTGACCTTGGCGAAGGCGTCGGTGCCGGTGCCGTTGAACTGCAGTTGGACCTGCCAGCCGGAGCCGGTCTGGGTGTCGAGGCTGGGCTGGGCCTTGGAGACGTCCGCGCCCTTCACGGCCGCGGGGCCGAGCGCCAGCTTCTCGTAGTAGCCGTTCTCGGCCTTCTGGGAGCAGGCGACGACGGCCTTGTCGTCGGCCCCGGTCTGGGCGGCGCGGACCTCGGGCTTGGAGCAGTCGAGGGCGGCGAACGCGGCGGACAGCTCCGGCGGCACGGTGCCCTGGGTCATCGCGGCGCTCAGGTCGGCGGCGCTCGGCGGGGTGGCCGGGGCGCTCGGGGTGCCGGTGGCGGCCGGGGCGGCGCTGCCGGTCGCGGCGGCGGACGGGGCCGCGCTCGCGCCGGTGGCGGCCGCGGACGGGGAGGAGCCGGCTGCCAGTGCCTCACCGACGGTGCGGCCCTGCTTGGTGGCGCTCGCGGTCGCGGACGGCGTGCCGGTCGCGGCGGCCGACGGGGTCGCACCGGCGGACGGGGCCGCGGCCGGGGTGCCGGTGGCACCGGCGGACGGGCTGCCGGTGGGCGCCGGAGCGGTGACGCCGCTGGGGGCCACGGCCAGGACCGGGCGGAAGAACAGCTTGGCGGTGGTACCCACCTGGTCCGCCGCGTTCTGCCGGTCGCCGCCCTTGGGGATGTTCACGATGATCGTGTTGTCGCCCTGGGTCTGGACCTCCGCCTCGGAGACACCCATACCGTTGACGCGGCGCTCGATGATCCCGGTGGCGATGTCCATGCTGGACTTGTTGATCGCCTTGGGGTCGGTCGACTTCGCGGTCAGCGTGATGCTGGTGCCACCGGCGAGGTCGATACCGAGCCGGGGCTTGGTGTTGCCCGTCCCGAACATGAGGGCGACCAGTCCGACGGTGACGACCAGGATGAGGGCCAGTGCCCGCCCTGGGTAGCCGTCGCGCGGGCGCGACTTGGGTGTTGCCACCTTGCTCGTTTCTCCCTGTCCATGCCACATCCCCGACCGGACCCCCGTCCGGCTCGTGGCTGAACGGGGGTGGGGTGGTTCTGCGGCCCTGAGGTCCTGTGGGCTCGCGGCACTGTGCCGCGCGGCCGAGCGGGTTGCCCGGCCGTACTACTTGCTCGCGGGAGCCCCGCCCTCGACGTCGCCCTTCTCGGCGCCGTCCTTGGTGAGCGACAGCGGCTTGTCCTCGACCGGCTCGGCGTCGACGTCCTCGGCCTCCGGCTCGGGGAACTCGTCGTCGGTGGGGCGGCCGTTGATGATCGCGTCGTACTCCTGGGGGTCCAGGACGGCCGCGATCGCGCTCTTGGTGAAGTGGGTGACCACGCCGGGCGCGATCTCCAGCTCGACGGTCTCGTCGTTGACCGCCTTCACCTGGGCGTACAGACCGCCGATGGTGCGCACTCCCGCCCCGGGCTCCAGCGAGGTCTGCATGCTCTGCTGCTGCTGCTGGCGCTTCTTCTGCGACCGGAACATGAGCACGATCGCGATGATCGGGAGGAGAAGGATGATGAGGTTCACTGCAGCCAGGGTCCTTTACGGGCCGCCGGCCGGCGGCCTGTGTGGTATGGGTCGGCCCGTCAGGTGAGAGGGGCGGTCCGGCGGAGTCTATGCAACCCCGAACTGATCGGACAACGCCAAGCATCGCATCCTGCCGCCGAAAGTGGCGACCCTCCGCCTGCACAGTTTCCCCGGGCTTCGTTCCCGGCTCCTCCTTGCGGTGCGGCGGCCGCACCGGGCGGGAACGTACCACCGCGGCTCACCCGTTCAGCCGATGGCGGTCAACTTTCGTCGGCCGGGAAGAGCTCCGGCTGGGGCGGCACACCGCCCCGGGTGGTCTGGACCGGCGGGGTCTGCACCGACGGGGTCAGGCCGAGGTGCCGCCAGGCCGCGGCGGTGGCGATCCGCCCGCGCGGGGTCCGGGCGAGCAGACCCTCGCGGACCAGGAAGGGCTCCGCCACCTCCTCGACCGTCTCGGCCTCCTCCCCCACGGCGACCGCGAGTGTCGACAAACCGACCGGTCCGCCGCCGAACAGCCGCAGCAGCGCGTCCAGCACCGCGCGGTCCAGCCGGTCCAGGCCGCGGGCGTCCACCTCGTAGACGGCCAGCGCCTGGGCGGCGATCCCGGCGGTGACCACCCCGTCGTGCCGGACCTGCGCGTAGTCGCGGACCCGGCGCAGCAGCCGGTTGGCGATGCGGGGCGTGCCGCGCGAGCGCCCGGCGATCTCGGCCGCGCCGGCCGCGTCTATCTCGACGTCCAGCAGCGCGGCCGAGCGGTGCACCACCCGCTGGAGCTCGGCCGGGGCGTAGAACTCCATGTGACCGGTGAAGCCGAAGCGGTCGCGCAGCGGCGGCGGCAGCAGGCCGGCCCGGGTGGTGGCGCCGACGAGCGTGAAGGGCGGCAGCTCCAGCGGGATGGCGGTGGCGCCCGGACCCTTGCCGACGATCACGTCGACCCGGAAGTCCTCCATCGCCATGTACAGCATCTCCTCGGCGGGCCGGGACATCCGGTGGATCTCGTCGAGGAAGAGCACCTCCCCCTCGGTGAGCGAGGACAGGATCGCCGCGAGGTCACCCGCGTGCTGGATCGCCGGGCCGGAGGTGATCCGGATCGGGGCGCCCAGCTCGGCCGCGATGATCATGGAGAGGGTGGTCTTGCCCAGCCCGGGCGGCCCGCTCAGCAGGACGTGGTCGGGCGCGGCGCCGCGCTTGCGGGCGGCCTGGAGCACCAGGGACAGCTGCTCGCGCACCCGCTCCTGGCCGATGAACTCGTCCAGCAGCTTGGGGCGCAGCGCCGCCTCCACCGCCTGGTCCTCACCGTCGGCGGCAGCCGTGACCAGCCGGTCGGCGGGTTCCGAGTCGTACATCGTGGCGTGCTCCAGGGTCTCCGAAGTCGACAAAGGGACAGATCGTCAGGTGGTCTCAGCGGGCCCGATTGAGGCCCCGCAGCGCGAGCCGGAGCAGGGCGCCGACGTCCGGCGTCTGCTGGGCCTCGGCCTCCGGGGTGACGGCCGCGACCGCTTCGTCCGCCTCGCGCGGGGCGTAGCCGAGGCCGGTCAGCGCGGAGTGCAGCTGCTCGCTCCACGGCGCCGGGCCGCTCGCGATCGGCTTCTGCGCGGGCACCGCGCCGTGCGGGGCGCCCAGCTTGTCCTTGTACTCCAGCAGCAGCTTGGCCGCCTTCGCCTTGCCGATGCCCGGGACAGCAACCAGCGCCTTCTCGTCACCGTTCGCGATCGCGGCCCGCAGCGCGTCGGGGCTGTGCACCCCGAGGATCGCCTGCGCCAGCTTGGGGCCGACGCCCGGCGCGGCCTGCAGGATCTCGAAGACGGCACGCTCGTCGTCGTCCGCGAAGCCGAACAGCGTCAGCGAGTCCTCCCGGACCACCAGCGAGGTCGCCAGCCGGGCCGGCTCGCCCAGCCGCAGGCCGGCCAGGGTGTTCGGGGTGCACTGCACCGCCATGCCCACCCCGCCGACCTCGACCACCGCGAGCCCCGAGGAGATGGCCGCCACGGGCCCTTGAACGAAGGCGATCACCGGCCGGTGCCTTTCACAGGAACAGTGCCTCTCGGGTAAGCGGAACGGGCTCTCGCCGGTTCGGAGCGGGGGGCGGCGCGGGCGGCCAGGACGGCGGCCTCCAGGCGGTTGGTCGCCCCGCCGCGCCAGATGTGACAGATCGCGAGCGCAAGCGCGTCGGCGGCGTCCGCCGGCTTGGGCGGGGCGTCCAGCCGCAGCAGGCGCTGCACCATGGCCGTGACCTGGGCCTTGTCGGCCCGGCCGGAGCCGGTGACGGCCGCCTTGACCTCACTCGGGGTGTGCAGGGTGACGGGGATGCCGCGGCGCGTCGCGCAGAGCATCGCGACGGCGCTGGCCTGGGCCGTGCCCATCACCGTCCGCACGTTGTGCTGGGCGAAGACCCGCTCGACGGCGACCAGGTCGGGCCGGTGCTCGTCCAGCCAGGCCTCGATGCCCTGCTCGACCAGCAGCAGCCGCTGCCCGATCTCGGCGTCGGCGGGCGTGCGCACCACCCCGACCCCGGCCATCCGCAGGGGCCGACCCGGCGCGCCCTCGACCACGCCGACCCCGCACCTGGTCAGCCCCGGGTCCACGCCCAGTACCCGTACCACTCGCCCCGCCTCTCCCTGACTCGCCACTCGCGGCGAAGGACCTCCGCAGGCTACCGCCCGGGTCCGACAACCCGCCCGACGACACCGGCCCGGCGGTCCTGGGACCACCGGGCCGGGCAGTGGGAACGATCACCCACCGACGATCACTGGGCAGTGATCACTCGGCGTCGAGCTGCGCACCGACCTCGTCGGAGATGTCGAAGTTGGCGAAGACGTTCTGCACGTCGTCGCTGTCCTCCAGGGCGTCGATCAGCTTGAGGATCTTGCGGGCGCCGTCGACGTCCAGCTCGACCTGCATGCTCGGGAGGAAGTTGGCCTCGGCCGAGTCGTAGTCGACACCGGCGTCCACCAGCGCGGTGCGCACGGCGACCATCTTGGAGGCCTCGGAGACGATCTCGAACGACTCGCCGAGGTCGTTGATCTCCTCGGGCTCCTGGTCCAGGACGACCTCGAAGAGCTTGTCCTCGTCCACGCCGTCGGCCTTGGGGACGATGACGACGCCCTTGCGGGCGAAGAGGTACGACACCGAGCCCGGGTCGGCCATCGAGCCACCGTTGCGGGTCATCGCGACGCGGACGTCGGAGGCCGCGCGGTTGCGGTTGTCCGTGAGGCACTCGATCAGGACGGCGACGCCGTTGGGGCCGTAGCCCTCGTACATGATGGTCTGGTAGTCGGCGCCGCCGGCCTCCAGACCGCCACCGCGCTTGACGGCGCGGTTGATGTTGTCGATCGGGACCGAGCTCTTCTTCGCCTTCTGGATGGCGTCGTAGAGGGTCGGGTTGCCCTGCGGGTCGGGACCGCCCGTGCGCGCCGCCACCTCGATGTTCTTGATCATCTTGGCGAAGAGCTTGCCGCGCTTGGCGTCGATCACGGCCTTCTTGTGCTTGGTGGTAGCCCACTTAGAGTGGCCGGACATCGCCAGCTCCTTTACGTCGCCAAAGGGAAATGAACAGATGAGATCTTACCGGTGTCGTCACCGGTGAGGTGCACACGGTCAGCGCGCGGTCAACACGCGCCCGTCCCGCACCCGGCCCGCGGTCAGCCCGCGACGGCCGCGAGGTGCTCCTCGACCATCTTCACGAAGTACGCGTGCACCCGGTGGTCGCCGGTCAGCTCCGGATGGAAGGAGGTGGCCAGCAGATTGCCCTGGCGCACGGCCACGATCCGGCTGTCCGGACCGTCCGCGGCGGGCAGCTCGGCCAGCACCTCGACGCCCGCGCCGACCGCCTCGACCCAGGGGGCGCGGATGAAGACGCCGTGCACCGGCGCGTCGTCCAGGCCCTTGAAGGCGATCCCGGACTCGAAGGACTCGTTCTGCCGGCCGAAGGCGTTGCGGCGCACCGTCATGTCGATGCCGCCGACGCTCTCCTGGTCCTCCCGACCGTCCAGGATCTTGTCCGCCAGCATGATCATGCCCGCGCAGGTGCCGTACACCGGCATCCCCGCGGCCACCCGCTCGCGCACCGGGTCCATCACGCCGAACAGCAGCGCCAGCTTGGACATGGTGGTGGACTCCCCACCGGGGATCACCAGTGCGTCGACCTCGGCCAGCTCCTCGGCGCGGCGCACCGGACGGGCGAGCGCGTCGGCCTCGGCCAGCGCCACCAGGTGCTCGCGGACGTCGCCCTGCAGGGCGAGGACGCCGATGACTGGAGTGCTCACGGTCTTCAACCTCAATCGATCGTTACTACGGACGTACGTGGCGCGGCCCGCCGCGGCGCCGAAGCGCTGCGGCGGGCCCTGACCTTCGGAACCCGCGGGGCGACTACCAGCCGCGGTTGGCGTAGCGCTCGGTCTCCGGCAGGGTGTCGCAGTTGATGCCGACCATGGCCTCGCCCAGGTTGCGGGAGGCGTCCGCGATGATCTTCGGGTCGTCGTAGAAGGTGGTGGCCTTCACGATGGCCGCGGCGCGCTTGGCCGGGTCGCCCGACTTGAAGATGCCGGAGCCGACGAAGACGCCCTCGGCGCCCAGCTGGCGCATCAGCGCGGCGTCGGCCGGGGTGGCCACGCCACCGGCGGAGAACAGCACGACCGGCAGCTTGCCGAGCTCGGCGACCTCCTTGAACAGCTCGTACGGGGCGCGCAGCTCCTTGGCGGCGGCGTACAGCTCGTTGTTGTCCAGGGCGCGCAGCCGGCCGATCTCGTTCTTGATCTGGCGCAGGTGGCGGACGGCCTCGACGACGTTGCCGGTGCCGGCCTCGCCCTTCGAGCGGATCATGGCCGCGCCCTCGGCGATGCGGCGCAGGGCCTCGCCCAGGTTGGTGGCGCCGCAGACGAACGGGGTAGTGAAGGCGAACTTGTCCGAGTGGTTGACCTCGTCGGCCGGGGTCAGCACCTCGGACTCGTCGATGTAGTCGACGCCGAGCGACTGCAGGACCTGGGCCTCGACGAAGTGGCCGATGCGGGACTTGGCCATCACCGGGATGGAGACCGCGGCGATGATCTCCTCGATCATGTTCGGGTCGGACATGCGGGCCACGCCGCCGTCCTTGCGGATGTCGGCCGGAACCCGCTCCAGGGCCATGACGGCGACCGCCCCGGCGTCCTCGGCGATCTTGGCCTGCTCGGCGTTGACCACGTCCATGATCACACCGCCCTTGAGCTGCTCGGCCATGCCGCGCTTGACCCGGGCGGTGCCGATCTGCGGCTGGTCTGCGGTGGTGGGGGTGGTGGACACGTGAGACCTCACTCGAAGATGAACCAGTGCTATCGCCCTATGGTAGGCGGAACAGGGGGCCCCTCCATGCGCCACCAAGTCCAGCCAGGGCGAAGGGATACGACAAACGGGCCGTATCCCCGGACACCCTATGCAGGCGCCCCTTCCGGCGTGAGAGCGGGCGGCGGGGCGTCGTCCATCTCGAAGGCCATCGGGAACGGCGCCTTCCCCGCCAGCCGGAAGTACCGCACCAGCCGGTGCTCGCGCACCGCCCGCGCCGCCCGCACCGCGTCGTTGTGGAACCGACGGGCCATCGGCACCCGGCGCACCGCGGCCGTCAGATCACGAACCGCGTCCTCCCCGCCCGGCTCGGCCACCAGCGCCGCCACCTGCGCCGGCTCCTCCAGCACCGCCCGCAGCGCCAGGCTCAACTGGCTCTCCGCCACCTCGCGCTGCTCGTCGTCGGCCTGCCGGGCCGCGTGCGCAGCGTCCAGCAGCAGCAGCGACGCCGCCGGGTCCAGCAGCGAGGACGTCGCCAGCTCCACCGCCACCGAGGCCCGGCGGACCAGCTGCGCGTCCAGTGCCGCCCGCGCGGCGTCGATCCGGGCGTGCAGCCGGTCCAAGCGTCCGGCCGTCCAACTCAGGTACATGCCGAAGAGCACCACGGCCACGCCGGCCCAGATCCAGGTAGTCACGGGCCGCTACGTTACCGGGTGTCACCGGGCGGCCCGACCGGCGTCAGCCGACCGCGACCGCGTTGCGGTAGCTCTCCCGGTCGATGTCCGCCACGTTGACGGCGGTGAACAGCCGGGTGCCCGGCGCCGGCCGGACGTGCGCGGCCAGCAGCGCCAGGACGCCCTCGCCGAGCGCCGCCTTCGCCTCCGGCGTCCGGCCCGGGAACATCTGGACCTCGACGTACACCTGGACGTCGGCCGGGGTCCCGCTCGTACCGACCACGAGCTCCTCGCTCTGCCGGAACAACGTCTTGCAGGACTCGGGCTTCGCGCCGACGGTGTCCTCGGCGAGCCGGTTGATCGCCAGGCCCAGTGCCCGGCGGTCGAAGCCGCCGGCCAGGCCGGCCGAGTAGTCGACGGAGATGTGCGGCATCGTCTTCCCCCATGCGGTGAAGCAGTACGGTCGGCCCGACCCTAACCCCACCGACACCCGGGCCCGACCCGGCCCCACCACCGTGCGGGCTCAGTCCCTGGCCAGCCCGAACCGGCCGCGCCGCCCGCTGCGCTCGTCCTCCTCGACGACCGCGGCGGCCCCCGCCGTCACCGTCTCGTACACGGCCAGGATGTCCGCGCCCACGGTCGACCAGTCGAACCGCCGCACGTGCCGCGAGGCCGCCTTGCGCAGCTCGTCCAGCCGCCCCGGATCGTCCAGCAGCCGCAGCGCCGTCCGGGCCAGCGCGTCCGCGTCCTCCACCGGGAACAGCTCGCCCGCGTCCCCGCCGTCCAGCACCTGCTTGAACGCGTCCAGGTCGCTCGCCAGCACCGGGGCGCCCGCCGACATCGCCTCGACCAGGATGATCCCGAAGCTCTCGCCGCCCGTGTTCGGCGCCACGTACAGGTCCACGCTGCGCAGCAGCCGGGCCTTCTCCTCGTCGCTCACCATGCCGAGGAACTCCACCTGCCGGCGCACCTCCGGCGCCAGGCCCGCGACGGCCTCCGCCTCGTCGCCCTTGCCCGCCACCAGCAGCCGCACCCCCGGACGCTCCGCCAGGATCCGCGGCAGCGCCGCCAGCAGCGTCGGCAGGCCCTTGCGCGGCTCGTTGATCCGGCCGATGAAGCCGATCGTGCCCGGCTCCCCCTTCGCCGCGCCGCCCGTCCAGCGCTCGTCCGGCTCGGCGTCCGCGAAGAAGCCCACGTCCACGCCGTTCGGGATCACCACGGCGTCCCCGCCCAGGTGCTCCACCAGGGTCCGCCGGGCGTACTCCGACACCGCGATCCGGGCCCGCATCTTCTCCAGGCCCGGCTGCAGGATCGGCGAGGCCGCGATCATCGCCCGCGAACGCGGGTTGGAGGTGTGGAACGTCCCCACCATCGGCCCGGTCGCCGACCAGGCGGCGAGCATCGACAGGCTCGGCGAGGCCGGCTCGTGGACGTGCAGGATGTCGAAGCGCCCGTCGTGCAGCCACCGCCGCACCCGCGCCGCCGACAGGATGCCGAAGCTCAGCCGCGCCACCGACCCGTTGTACGGCACCGCCACCGCCCGCCCGGCCGAGACCACGTACGGCGGCAGCGCGTCGTCGTCCTCGGCCGGCGCCAGCACCGACACCTCGTGCCCCAGGCCGATCAGGTGCTCGGCCAGGTCCCGGATGTGGAACTGCACCCCGCCGGGGACGTCCCAGTCGTACGGGCAGACGATGCCGATCTTCACGGGTTCCTCAAGCTCCTTCGGACAGTCGTAAGGGTCGGCGGTCAGGACCCGGAGGCCTCGGCCGCGGGCTCGGGCGCCGATTCCGCGGGCACCGCGGACGGCTCCTTCACCGTCTCACGGGCCGGCAGGTCGGCCAGCCAGAACTTCTGCAGCATGTGCCAGTCCTCCGGGTGCTCGCGGACGTCGCGCTCCCACACCGCCGCCATCGCCTGGGTCATCGCCCGCGCCTGCTCCTTGCGGTCGCCCTCCCCGGGCACCGCCACCTCGGGGTGGATCAGCGCCCGCAGCACCGGGCCGTCGTACCAGAGCGTCACCGGCAGCAGCGCCGCACCGGTGCGCTGGCACAGCGCCGCCGGACCGGCCGGCATCCGGGTCGCCTCACCGAAGAAGGACACCTCGATGCCCGCCTCCGACAGGTCCCGGTCCCCCACCAGACACACCAGCCGGCCCTCGCGCAGCCGCCGCGCCAGCGTGCCGATCACGTTCACCGAACCGCCGGTCAGCGCCAGGACCTCCATGCCCTGGCCCTCCCGGAACTCCACGAACCGGTCGAACAGCCGCTCCGGCTTCAACCGCTCCGCGACCGTCGTGAACGGGTAGCCCTGCTGTGCCACCCAGGTGCCCGCCAGGTCCCAGTTGCCCATGTGCGGCAGCGCTATCACCGCGCCCCGGCCGGTGTCCACCGCCGCCCGCAGGTGCTCGAAGCCGTCCACCTGCACGTCCCGGGCCACCCGCTCCCGGCTCCACACCGGCAGCCGGAACGACTCCATCCAGTACCGCAGGTACGAGCGCATCCCGGCCCGCGACAACGACCGCAGCGCGGCGTCGTCCAGCTCCGGACGGACCCGGCGCAGGTTCGCCTCCAGCTGCAGCACCCGCTTGCCGCGCTTGCGCCACGCGTAGTCCGCCAGCCGCTCGAACAGCCCCCGCGCCACCGGCTCCGGGAGGTGTTTCAGCAGCCCCCACCCCAGCGCGTACGCCCAGTACACCAGTCGGTCCGTCACCGCAGGACGCCCCCCATCAGCTCCCGGCCGCCGCTCGGTCGGCCTCGAACGCCTCCCGGCGCACGGTCAGCATCCGCTGGAACACCGTCACCAGGCTGCCCGCCGCCACCAGCCACAGCGCCACCGGCAGCAGCCACTCCACGTACGGCACGCCGAACGTGTGCAGACCCGCGATCCCGGCCGCCACCAGGCTGGCCACCAGCCGCTCGGCCCGCTCCACCAGCCCCGACACGTCACACGGCAGGCCCTGGCTCTCCGCCCTCGCCTTCGTGTACGACACCACCAGACCGCTCGCCAGGCAGAAGATCGCCACCGCGCACAGCAGGTTGTCGTCGCCCTTGCCGGCGTACCACATCGCCAGGCCGCCGAAGATCGCCGCGTCCGCGACCCGGTCCAGCGTGGAGTCCAGGAACGCCCCCCACTTGCTGGTCCGGCCCAGCTGACGGGCCATGTTCCCGTCCACCAGGTCCGAGAAGATGAACAGCGTGATCGTGATGGTGCCCCAGAAGAACTCCCCGCGCGGGAAGAACACCAGCGCACCGGCCACCGAACCGGCCGTCCCGACCAGCGTCACGGTGTCCGGGCTCACACCCAGACGGATCAGGAACGCGGCGAACGGGGTCAGAACACGTGTGAAGAAGGCACGCGCGTATTTGTTGAGCATGGCCTTCCCAGCCGCCCCGATCTCCCGGATACCCGCCTGGCGCAACACGCGCGGCAGACGGCCGGACGGATCAGCCCGTCCGGCGCACCCATCGTAGCCACGCCCGGGACACGCTCCACCGCACGCACCGCCGGACCGCACCCCCGCCACGGCACGCACACGTACGGTCACCGCCCGGCCGTGCGACACCCACCCCGGCCCCGCCGCACAGGCGGCGGCTCGAAGACCGGCCCTAAACTGCGAAGGACAGCCTCGGCGCCACGGGAGGAGACCCCGATGCCCGACCGCAGCACGGCACGAGCCGGCCAGGCACCCGCCGTCACCGGCCCCCGGGACCTGCGCAACGTCGTCCTCATCGGCTCCAGCGGTGTGGGCAAGACCACCCTCGCCGAATCCCTCGCCCACGCCGCCGGCGCCACCGGCCGCGCCGGACGCGTCACCGACGGCACCACCGTCTCCGACCACGAGGACATCGAGCACCAGCAGCAGCGCTCCGTCCAGCTCTCGCTGCTGCCCCTCGAGTGGAAGGGCGTCAAGATCAACCTGCTCGACCCGCCCGGCCACCCCGACTTCACCGCGGACCTGCGCGCCGCCCTGCACGCCGCCGACGCCGCCGTCTTCGTCGTCTCCGCCACCGACCCGGTCACCGCCTCCACCCGCACGCTGTGGCGCGAGTGCGCCGCCGAAAACGTCCCGCGCGCCATCGCCGTCGCCAAACTCGATGTCGCCCGCACCGGCTTCGACGACATCCTCGCCGTCTGCCACGACGCCTTCGAACTCGGACCGGACACCCTCCGCCCGCTCTTCCTGCCCGTCCTCCACGACGGCCGGCCCGACGGCAGCGTCGACCTGCTCACCGGCGACACCTACGGCGACGCCACCCCGCTCCCCGACACCGGCCCCGCCCACGACAGCCTCGTCGAGGCCATCTCCGGCCAGGACGACACCCTCATGGAGCGCTACCTCTCCGGCGACACCCTCGACACCGACTCCCTCGAAGCCGGCCTGCGCCGCGAAGTCCTCGACTGCACCCTCCACCCCGCCGTCCCCACCAGCGAGAACGGCCTCGGCGCCGCCGAACTCCTCGACCTCATCGCGCACACCTTCCCCGACCCCACCGAACGCACCCGCCCCGGCCCCGACTGCGACCCCGACGCCCCGCTCGCCGCCCAGGTCATCCGCGTCACCGGCGACGCCTACGTCGGCCGGATCAGCCTGCTGCGCGTGTACGCCGGCACCCTGCGCCCCGACACCAAGATCCACCTCGTCGGCCCGGCGCACACCGCCGACCAGAACGGCGACGAACGCGTCACCGGCCTCACCAGCCCCTTCGGCAAGGTCCAGCGCCCCGTCCCGCACGCCGTCGCCGGCGACCTCGTCTGCGCCGCGAAACTCACCACCGCCCGCGCCGGCGACACCGTCCACGACCCCGGCCACCCCGTCGAACTCGACGGCTGGACCCTCCCCGAACCCCTGCTCCCGATCGCCGTCGAGGCCCACAGCAAGGCCGACGACGACAAGCTCTCCCAGGGACTCACCCGGCTCACCGCCGAGGACCCGGCGCTCCGCCTCGAACAGAACCCCGACACCCACCAGCTCGTCCTCTGGTGCACCGGCGAGGCCCACGCCGAGGTCGTCCTCGACCGCCTGCGCACCCGCCACGGCGTCCACGTCGACACCGTCGAACCCAAGGTCGCCCTGCGCGAGACCTTCGGCACCGCCGCCGCCGGCCACGGACGCCTCGTCAAACAGTCCGGCGGGCACGGCCAGTACGCCATCTGCGACCTCGAAGTCGAACCCCTCCCGGCCGGCTCGGGCTTCGAGTTCCAGGAACACGTCGTCGGCGGCGCCGTCCCCAAGCATTTCATCCCCTCCGTCGAGAAGGGCGTCCGCGCCCAGCTCGCCAAGGGCGTCTCCACCGGCCACCCGCTCGTCGACGTCCGGGTCACCCTCACCGACGGCAAGGCCCACTCCGTCGACTCCTCCGACGCGTCCTTCCAGAACGCCGCCGCCCTCGCCCTGCGCGACGCCGCCGAACACGCCGTCATCCGCCTACTCGAACCCGTCGCCGCCGTCAGCGTCCTGCTGCCCGACGACTACCTCGGCGCCGTCCTCGGCGACCTCTCCGCCCGCCGCGGCCGCGTGCTCGGCACCGAGACCGCCGGCCCCGGCGTCACCCTGCTGCGGGCCGAGGTCCCCGAACTCGAACTCGTCCGCTACCCGATCGACCTGCGCTCCCTCACCCACGGCACCGCCGAGTTCTCCCGCGCCTACCTGCGCCACGAACCCATGCCCGCCGCACTGGCCGAGCGCCAGACCGACTGAGCGCCCAGGCCGTACGGACCGCACCGACCCACCGCCGACAGCCGACAGCCGCCCGGGCGGCTGTCGGCGTCACCCGGACGGGCTCAGGGCCGGACGGGCCCGCGGTTCGGCAGCGCGCACGCGGCCGTGCCGCCCGGCATCCGGTGCCGGTTGCGCGCCACCCAGCGGTAGACCACGCCCGCCACCGGCCGCACCGGCGCCGCCGTCAACACCGCGCCCAGGTACGCCCACGCCCCACCGGAGCGCATCAGCAACCGCGCGACCGCCTGTGCGCCCCCGTGCACCCGCCCGGTCGGCGTCACCCACAGCACCTCGCGTTCGGCCCGCTCGGCCGACACCTCGCCCCGACCGCCCGCGAGCCCGTCCAGCACCCCGAGGTCCGCGAACTGGAAGGCCACCGCCTCCCAGCCCCCCGAGGCCAGCGTCTGGCGCAGGTACCGCTCCGCCCACCGCACGCAGGACGAACAGAACGCGCAGTCCCCGTCGAAGACCAGCACCGGATCCTTCACAGCGGCTCCCCTTTCCTCGCTCCCCCACCATCCTCCTCCACCCCACCGCGCCCCGCCCCGGCGGGTATCGACCGGCCCGAACCTGGGCATCATGCCTCTCGGGTCCGGCACGGCTCGAACGTGACGGTACTTCAGACGATCATCCGCGCCGGGGTGCCGCAGCACGGTAACCTGCCGCTGACAAGGGGAGGAGGGGACGCCACCGTGACCACACTCGACATGACCCCGGGTGCGCAGATACCCCGGACCGACGCCGGCCCGCAGACCGCCGTCACCCAGGCGCTCTCCTCGGCCGCGTACCGCGACGGCGAGATCGGCGACTTCGTCACGGCCGTCGCCGACGCCAAGGAGAAGAAGGGCCGCTTCGCCCTCTTCCGTCCCAACCTCGGCGAGGCCTTCAGCAAGGCCCTGGTCTCCCGCGCCCTCGGCGGCGACCGCAAACCCATCGTCCCCGCCTTCGGCGTCGACACCCGCCAGGTCGTCGAACACTGCCTGGCCGCCGAGGAGTTGCGCAACACCCGAGACCGGCAGCTCACCACCGTCACCCTGGTCACCGGCGCGCTCTTCCTCCCCGGCACCCTGCTCTGGCTCGCCGCCTTCCAGGTGCGCGCCTGGCTGAAACGGGACAACCCGAAGAACGCCGGCGTCTACGGCGGCATCGTCCTCGCGCTCGCCGCCGCACTCGCCGTCTTCCTCGTGCTGCGCCCGCCGGCCGCCGGCGCCCTCGGCGTCTACCTGCGCGTCACGATGCTCGCCCCGGTCATCGGCTGGTACCTCGCCCGGCGGATCGTCGAACGCTCCGCCAAGGACCTGCGCGCCCGCTGGCAGGCCCTGGTCGAGGGCTCCGCCGTCGCCGCCACCGTCGCCAAGGCCGTCCCCCGTGACGACCTCGACAAGAAGGCCACCACCCTGCGCGACAAGCTCGGCCGCCTCGACGCCGAGCAGGAGACCAACGTCCACCACTACGCCGGCCCCAAGGGCATCCTCGGCGCCGGCCGCCGCTGGGGCGAGTGGCGCCTCGCCGACACGCTCCACCCCGCTGACGGCCACGCCGACTTCCGCGCCTTCCACCCCTGGGACCTCGTCCGCCGGATCTCCTCCCACCTCAAGGGCCTCGGCATCAGCCACGTCGCCAACAGCGGCATGCCCAACGTCACCATCAAGCAGTGGGTGGTCTTCGACATCGGCGAGGGCGCCGACGAGATCAGCCGCCCCGGCAACGCCGACATGGACGGCGACCGGATGCGCGACTTCGCCGTGCAGAGCATCGCCGACAAGCAGACCTTCTCCGGCGGCCCCCGACACTACCTCGCCACCCAGTTCATCACCCACGACGGCAAGCTGGTCCTCACCTTCACCGTCACGGTGACCCTGCTCGCCAACGTCCTCAACATCACCGTGTCCGGCTACGCCCTCGGGCCGGTCAAGGGCGTCTTCTTCGACAAGCCGAAGGACAAGGAGAAGTCGGTCTCCAAGACCGTGAAGTTCTGGGAGGAGCGCACCGTCAAGCTCCCCCTGATCGACAACGACGAGGTCGTCCGCCAGGCCGTCCGCGCCCCCTTCTACCGGATGCCCGGCCTGCTCGGCTGGCTCGGCGGCGGGCTCGGCCTGCCCGAGCCGTTCGGCCTGCGGCACATCTGGGCCGGCCGCGCCTGGGACAACCGCTCCATGGTCGACAACGCCATGAACGCCTCCGTCCCGGTGCTCAACGCGGTCCACAGCGCCACCCTGGAGTTCCTGCAGGAGCACGACCTCGACGCCGACCGCTTCTTCAAGACCCGCACCTCGATCATCAAGTCCGAGGCGCAGAGCCCCCGGCCGTACGACGTCGACACCTTCAACGCCGGCTGAGCCGACCCCGCACGGCGGAGGGGCCCGCCACCGATCTCGTCGGTGGCGGGCCCCTCCGCGTTCCGGCGTCCGCGTCCGGTCCGGGTCAGCCCTGCGGCCAGACCTCGGCCAGCATCTTCCGGGTGTCCGCCAGCAGCTGCGGCAGCACCTTGGTGTGGCCGACCACCGGCATGAAGTTGGTGTCCCCGCCCCAGCGCGGAACCACGTGCTGGTGCAGGTGCGCCGCGATCCCGGCGCCGGCCGCCGCGCCCTGGTTCATCCCGATGTTGAACCCGTGCGCCCCGGAGGCCGCCCGCAGCGCGGTCATCGCCTTCTTGGTGAAGTCCGCCAGCTCGGCCGTCTCCGCCCCGTCCAGGTCGGTGTAGTCGGCCACGTGCCGGTACGGGACCACCATCAGGTGCCCGCCGTTGTACGGGTACAGGTTCAGCACCGCGAAGACGGCGCTCCCCCGGGCGATGACCAGCCCGTCCTCGTCGCTCAGCGACGGGATCGAGCAGAACGGACAACCGTCGTCCGGAGCCGGGCCGGTGGGCTTGTTCTCACCCTGGATGTACGCCATCCGATGGGGGGTCCACAGGCGGCGGAAGCCGTCCGGCTCCCCGACGCCCCGCTGCAGTTCCGGCTCAGTCGTCATGCTGATCAGCATATTCGCCCGACGGTGGATGCAAAGCCGCGCGGGACAGACTCATCGAGAGCCTGCCCCGCGCGTGACGGTCGTGCTACCGGATCACACCTGGATCCGGTTCTTGACCGCGTCCACGATCTCGGCGACGGCGTCCGCGACCGGAACGCCGTTCTTCTGCTCGCCGTTGCGGTAGCGGAAGGACACCGCGCCCGCCTCGACGTCGTCGTTGCCCGCGATCAGCATGAACGGGACCTTGGTCTTCTGGGCGTTGCGGATCTTCTTCTGCATGCGGTCGTCCGAGGTGTCCACCTCGACCCGGATCCCGTGCTTCTTCAGCTCCGCCGCGACCTCCAGCAGGTACGGCACGTGCTCGTCGGTGATCGGGATGCCGGTCACGGTGACCGGGGCCAGCCACGGCGGCATGGCGCCGGCGTAGTGCTCCAGCAACACCGCGAAGAAACGCTCGATCGAGCCGAACAGTGCACGGTGGATCATGACCGGACGCTGACGCGAACCGTCCGCCGCGGTGTACTCCAGGTCGAAGCGCTCCGGCAGGTTGAAGTCGAGCTGGATGGTCGACATCTGCCAGGTCCGGCCGATGGCGTCCTTCGCCTGCACCGAGATCTTCGGGCCGTAGAAGGCCGCGCCGCCCGGGTCCGGCACCAGCGGCAGGCCCTGCTTCTCGGCCACGCTCGCCAGGACGGCGGTGGCCTCCTCCCAGGTCTCGTCGCTGCCGACGTACTTGACCGGGTCCTTGGTCGACAGCTCCAGGTAGAAGTCGGTCAGACCGTAGTCGCGGAGCAGGTTGAGCACGAAGGTCAGCGTGGAGTCGAGCTCCTCCGCCATCTGCTCACGGGTGCAGTAGATGTGGGCGTCGTCCTGCGTGAAGCCGCGGGCACGGGTCAGGCCGTGCACGACGCCGGACTTCTCGTAGCGGTACACCGTCCCGAACTCGAAGAGGCGCAGCGGCAGTTCACGGTACGAGCGGCCGCGCGCGTCGAAGATCAGGTTGTGCATCGGGCAGTTCATCGGCTTGAGGTAGTAGTCCACGCCCTCGTCGAGCTGCATGGGCGGGTACATGCCGTCCGCGTACCAGTCGAGGTGGCCGCTCTTCTCGAAGAGCTTCCCCTTGGTGGCGTGCGGGGTGTAGACGAACTCGTAGCCCTCTTCCTCGTGCCGCTTGCGCGAGTAGTCCTCCATCGCCCGGCGGATGATGCCGCCCTTGGGGTGGAAGACGGCGAGGCCGGAGCCGATCTCCTCGGGGATGGAGAAGAGGTCCAGCTCGTTGCCGAGCTTGCGGTGGTCGCGCTTCTCGGCCTCGACCAGGAAGTCGAGGTGGGCCTTCAGCTCGTCCTTGGACGGCCAGGCGGTGCCGTAGATGCGCTGCAACTGCGGGTTCTTCTCGCTGCCGCGCCAGTAGGCGGACGCGTTGCGCATGAGCTTGAACGCCGGGATGTGCCGGGTGCTGGGCAGGTGCGGGCCGCGGCAGAGGTCGCCCCAGCACTGCTCGCCGCTCTTGGCGTCCAGGTTGTCGTAGATGGTGAGTTCGCCGGCGCCGACCTCGACGTCGGCGCCCTCGCCGGCGGTGGCGGCGGAGCCCTTGAGGCCGATCAGTTCGAGCTTGTACGGCTCGGCGGCCAGCTCCTCGCGGGCGGACTCGTCGGTGACCACGCGGCGGGAGAACTTCTGCCCGCGCTTGATGATCTCCTGCATCTTCTTCTCGATGGCCTTGAGGTCATCGGGGTGGAAGGGCTTCTCGACGTCGAAGTCGTAGTAGAAGCCGTCCTTGACCGGCGGACCGATGCCGAGCTTGGCCTCGGGGTAGAGCTGCTGCACGGCCTGGGCCATGACGTGCGCGGTGGAGTGGCGCAGGGTGTCGAGGCCGTCCTTGCTGCCGATCTCGACCGGCTCGACCTCGTCGCCGTCCTGGACGGCGTAGGCGAGGTCCTTGAGCTGGCCGCCGACACGGGCGGCGATGATCGAGCGGTCGTCGGCGAAGAGCTCGGCGGCCGTGGTGCCCGTCGTCACCACGCGCTCTTCCCGATCGGGTTCGCGGCTGATGATTACCCGGACGTCCGTCACCGGTCTCTCCTGACGTGCTGGATTTCAGAGGACGCAACACTGCGCTGCGCGTGACGATGGTACCGAGAGCGCCGCCCCCGCCGTCCACCTGCCGCCCGCCTCCGCCCCTGCGGTCCGCCCCGCTACGCCCCCTCGTTCCTCTCCCCCGGGCCCTCCGCGAGGCCTTTCAGCAGCCGCTCGCGGTCCTCGTCCTCCCAGTCGCGCAGTTCGAAGCCTTCGGGGCGGGTCAGCCGGCGGAAGCCGCCGCGGCTCTCCAGCCGGCCGGAGACCCGGACCGGGAGGCCTGCGAGGTGGGCCTCCGCGGCGAGCCGGTAGTCGGGGTCGGACAGCCGGAGCTTGAGTTCGCGGACCTCGGCGCCGGCGAGGACGCGCAGCCGTACCGCGCCCTGGCCGGCCGGGTCGGCGCGCTTGAGCCGGGTGACCACGCCGACGACGGTGACGACGACGGCGGGCTCGATCCGCTCCAGCAGTTCGGCGGCCTCGGTGAGGGCGGGGAGGTCCCCGGGCGAGAAGTCGAGGACGATCCGGCGGTCCCCGAAGCCGCCCGGCGTCCCCACGGCGGGCGACCAGGCGACGGTGAGCCGGGCGGCCGTCGCGCCGCGGACGAGTTCCTCGACGGACCGCACGAGTTCCCGGCTGACTCCGGCCCGGACGGCGTTCTCGAAGGCCTCGGGCCCGCCGCTGACCCGGCGGTAGTCGACCGCGTCGCGCAGCGCCTCCAGGGCGCGGACGAGGGTGGTGACGGCGGCCCGCCCCTCGGGGGCGGGGGTGTGCGCGGTGAGGGCGGCGCCCTGTTCGACCACCAGGACGCGGTCCAGGAAGTCCCCGGCGGGGCCGTCCAGCCGGGCGCCGAAGTGGGCGGCCCTGGTCCGGGCGGCCTTGGCCCCGGCGGCGAGCATCCCGCGCGCAGCCCGCCGGAGGCACTCGGCCTCGTCCCAGGGGGTGGCCTCGGCGGGGCCGGGCGGTTCCCGGCGCCAGCACAGTTCGTCGCCGGGGACGGCCAGGGCCAGCAGGATCGACCGGGCGGAGGGGGTGCGGGAGCGGGAGAGCGCGGTGACGGCGTCGGCGAGAAGGTCGACGGCGTCGTCGAAGCCGTCGCCGGCCGGGACGAGGAGGCTGGTGCCCGGTTGGTCGTCGGGCGGGGTCCAGCGGCCGTAGCGGGCGGCCGGTCCGCCGCGGCGGACCCAGCCGTGCCGGGCGAGCAGGGTGGCCAGCACCGCGGGGTCGACGGTGGCGGGGTCGGGCAGTGTCGGGGCCGGCTCGCCCGGTCCGTGGGGCGGTGTCATGGGTTCGGCTCCTCGCTGCCGGGGCCGGGCGGTCACGGGCTGCCGCCCGCGCCGACCCGGGCCATGATGTCGCAGAGCGCGCGGTCGTCGAAGACCTTGTCGGTGGGCACCCGGACGTTGGTCCGCCGCTGTCCGGTGACCGGGTGGCCGGCCAGGTTGACCCAGTAGCAGCAGTGCCGCAGTTCCAGGGCGTCCGGGCGGGCCCGCAGCCAGTGGTCGACCCGGCTCGGCAGCAGCATCACGACCAGGATCCGGGGCACGGCGACCCTGGCCCGGGCGAGCTTGCGCAGGTGGTCGTTGTCCAGGGTGAAGCTGAAGAACCGTCCGGCCGGGTCGGGCGCGATCTGCTGGGTGGCCTTGAGCTGGATCTTGAGGGTGACCTCGTCGTCCACCCGGTGCACCCGGGAGCCGTGGTTGACCTGCCAGTCGATGCCGTTGTCCGGGAAAGGCTGGGAGAGCGAGCAGCCGGCCGCGGCGGCGACCGCGTGCAGGTAGCCGACCTGCAGCGTCTCCATGCAGGCGGTCACCGCGAGGTTCCCCCGCAGGACGGCCGATGCCTCCTCGGGCTGCGGCTGTGTCAGTGCCATCGCCCCGTGGCCTCCCCCGGGTCCGGGCCCGTCCGATTCGAACGGGACGGTCATCGGCAGGATCCCCGGTCGAGCCTGGGCCAAACGGGTTGAAGCACCGTCAGAACCGGGTATCAACCGGGCGCGGAACGCACGCCTGAGGGGCAGTCATGCAGCAGCACTGGTACACCGGCCCACTCGCTTCCTTCGACACCGAGACCACCGGCGTGGACGTGGAGACCGACCGGATCGTCTCGGCCGCCCTGGTCGTCCAACTCGCCCCGGGCGCACCGGTGCGGACCACCACGTGGCTCGCCGATCCGGGCGTCCCGATCCCGGACGGCGCCCGCGCGGTGCACGGCATCACCGACGAGCACGTCCGGCTGCACGGCCGGTCGGCCCGTACGGTGGTGGCGGAGGTCGTCCGCGCGCTCGCGGCCGAGGCCCGGGCCGGGCACCCGGTGGTGGTGATGAACGCGCCGTACGACCTGACGCTGCTGGACCGGGAGTTGCGCCGCCATCACGGGCTGACGCTGATCGGCGGTCTGGACGCGGCGGGGCTGCTGGTGCTGGACCCGCGGGTGCTGGACAAGCACGTGGACCGCTACCGCAAGGGCCGCCGGACGCTCACGGACCTGTGCGCCCACTACGGCGTGGAGCTGGCCGGGGCGCACGACGCGGCGGCGGACGCGACGGCGGCGCTGGCGCTGACCCGTCGAATAGGTGCCCGTTACCCGGCGGCGCTCGGCGGGCTGACGCCGGCCGAACTGCACCTGCGGCAGACGGTCTGGCACGCGGCGCAGGCGCGCGGGCTGCAGAGCTGGTTCGACCGCTCGGGGGTGGCGGAACGGGTGGACCCGTCCTGGCCGCTGCGGCCGGCCCGGTGCGGCTGCGGACGCCGGATGGAGCCGGAGCACGGCTGCGAGGCGGCGGCGTAGCGGACGGTCCGGCAATCGGCCCCGGAACGCACCGCAGGCCCTGACCGGTTTCCTGGTCAGGGCCTGCGTGCTGTCCGGGTGGGCGATACTGGGATCGAACCAGTGACCCCTTCGGTGTGAACGAAGTGCTCTCCCGCTGAGCTAATCGCCCGGGCAACGAGATGAACTGTAGCACCATTCGGAGGTCGTCGTACAACTCGTCCTTCCGGAGTCCCCCGACGCATCCGCAGAACTCGCGCTCCGCGCGGAAGGTGACTGCGCCTCAGCGGATTAGTGACGACTCTTCGGCGCTTTCCGGAAATACACGTGAGGCCCAGCCGATAATCGGCTGGGCCTCACGTATCACAATGCATTCCGGTGGGCGATACTGGGATCGAACCAGTGACCCCTTCGGTGTGAACGAAGTGCTCTCCCGCTGAGCTAATCGCCCGGGTGCAGGGAAAACATTACCGCATCCCGGAGGGTGCTCCGAACACGCTCCCCGTCCGCGACCCCGGGGCCGGCCCGCTCAGCTCTCGTCCAGTTGCCAGGGGAGGGTCAGGCCGTAGCGCGCGAGGTACCAGCCGCCCGCCCCGACGACGACGGCCAGCCCGAGCGCGGTGACCGTCAGGTTGCGACGGCGCACCCGGGGGTCCATCGCCCGCCGGGCCGCCTCGGCGACCTTGCGGCGGGTCCAGCGCAGGGCCCGCCGGGCCCAGACGAACTCGGTCGCCCAGATCCCCATGCCCAGGAAGATCACCACCCAGCCCGGACCGGGCATCGGCAGCATCACCACGCCGAGCCCGACCACCGCGAGGCCGGCCACGAAGACCACCGCCTGCCAGACCCGGTGCAGCCCGCGGGAGCGGCGCACGAAGGCCGGCGCCCGCGAGCCGACCTCCCGGCCGCCGTCGACGACGTCATCCGGGGTGATCGCTTCACCCGTTCTCGTGTTCCCGGCCGTCTTGTCGTTTCGCACAGTCATGCCAGGAAACTAACCAAGAAGCGCCTCGGTAATGCCCGGCCCACCCACTCCGGGACGAATCCGCAATGCGCCGTCAGGGGTACGACTCGCGCCCGAATCGGGACAGAGGGGTTTACATCGGTCTTGGGGGTGGGATGGTCCGTTCGCCGACGTGCGATTCCCCGAGCGCACACTGAGCGAAAGGCCATGGCGCTTATGAACACCACGGTCAGCTGCGAGCTGCACCTGCGCCTCATCGTGTCCAGCGAGTCCTCACTGCCCGTTCCCGCGGGCCTGCGCTACGACACCGCCGACCCCTACGCCGTGCACGCCACGTTCCACACGGGCGCCGACGAGACAGTGGAGTGGGTGTTCGCCCGAGATCTCCTCGCGGAGGGGCTGCACCGACCCACCGGTACCGGCGACGTCCGGGTGTGGCCGTCGCGCAGCCACGGGCAAGGGGTGGTCTGCATCGCGCTGAGCTCTCCGGAAGGAGAAGCCCTGCTGGAGGCCCCGGCCCGGGCGCTTGAGTCGTTCCTCAAGCGGACCGACGCCGCGGTGCCGCCCGGCACCGAACACCGTCACTTCGACCTCGACCGGGAGCTGTCCCACATCCTCGCCGAAAGCTGACCCCCGACCGGAGACGGTCACGCCCCGCTGTCAGCGGGGCAGCACCGCCTGCCGTCATCGCTGCCGTCCTACTCGGGGGCACGGCAGCGGACTCAGCCGCGCACGACGCGGCCTCGGGGCCGGTGGAACGGCCCGCTCCCACCGGAGCGGGCCCGCAGCACCACAGGCGCCCGGCACCGAGGCCGGCCACCCGTTCGGGGGGGGGGGGCCGGGGGCGGGGGGCCGGGGGGGTTGCGGGGCGGGCGCGAAGACGCCCCACCCCGCCGCCCCCCCGCGCACG
>NZ_JBEZIQ010000072.1:0-46030 GCF_040651155.1 Kitasatospora sp. NPDC048545 | reverse complement strand
TCCACCCCGAAGGGCTTCACCGTTCGACTTGCATGTGTTAAGCACGCCGCCAGCGTTCGTCCTGAGCCAGGATCAAACTCTCCGTGAATGTTTACTCGGCCCCACAATCAAGCAGGGCCGGTTCACACCCGCGTTGAGCGGCACGGCAACCACCGGAATAGGGCGGTCCCGCGCACTGCGTCCTCGCTAGTGTTTGTTTCAAAAGGAATCTCCAACCCCGATCAAACGATCGAGGCCGGGGATGTCAACATATCTGGCGTTGACTTTTGGCACGCTGTTGAGTTCTCAAGGAACGGACGCTTCCTTCGGACCGCCTTCCAGCAGGCCCTCCGGGCTTCGTTCTTTCGTGTTTCCAGCTTACCAGATGTTTTCCGCTCCGTTTTCCGGAGTTTCATTCATCCGATTCCCGCTGGCGGGATTTCCTGCAAACTTCGTCCCGAAGCCTATCAAAGCTTCAGTGCGCTGGTTTCGCAGGATTTGCTTCGTCGGAGGGCGCGCATTTCGTGAAACGCGCTCGCCTCGATTCGGCGGTGTCGTAGACACTAACGCCCGGGCCCGACCGTTGTCCAGTCAGTCCCAACCGTTCAAACCTACTAGTCCGCCCTCACCACGTCAATGGTTTGGCCGGGATGCGAGAAGACTAGCAGGTCAGAGGAGTGTTGATCGCATCGCCTCAGCCCGCGACGGGTTGCAGGTCCGCCCGGTCGGCCGCGTCCAGGTCGCCGAACTCGCCGTCCTCCGCGGCCTTTCGGCCCAGCACCAGGGCGTAGAGGAGGAAGGCCACCTCGGCCGACACGCCGATGGCGATTCGCGCCCACGTGGGCAGTCCCGACGGGGTGACGAAGGCTTCGAGGACGCCGGAGACCGCCAGCACCGTCGCGAGGCCCATGGACATTCCGATGATCGAGCGTCCCTGTTCGGCCAGCGCGACGCCGCGCGTGCGCGGACCGGGGGCGATGACGGTCCAGCCGAGGCGCAGGCCGAGGCCGCCGGCCACGAAGACCGCGGTCAGCTCCAGCAGGCCGTGCGGGATGAGGAGACCGAGGAAGACGTCGAGGCGGCCGGCGGAGGCCATCAGCCCGATGCCGACGCCGAGGTTCACCACGTTGGTCCACATCACATAGACCACGGGGATGCCCAGCGCGATCCCGTACAGCAGGCACTGCACCGCGATCCAGGCGTTGTTCGTCCAGACCTGCGCCGCGAAGGAGCTGGCCGGCCGGTCCGAGTAGTAGGCCTCGTACTGTCCGCCGGGGCGGGTCATCTCCCGCAGTTGGTCGGGCGTGATGAGGCTGTTGCGGACCTCCGGGTGGGTGGCCATCCACCACGCGAGCAGCGTGGTGAGGAGCAGCGAGAGGACGGCGACCGGCACCCACCAGTGGCGGGCACGGTAGAGCGCGGCCGGGAAGCTCACCGTGTAGTAGCGGGCGACGTCCTGCCAGCCGTTGGTGCGGGCTCCGGTCACGGCGCTGCGGGCGCGTGAGACCAGGCTGGTCAGGCGGCTCACCAGGGCCGGGTCGGGCGCGGCGGCCTGCACCTTGGCCAGGTGGCCGGTGGTCCGCTGGTAGAGGGTGACCAGTTCGTCCGCCTCCTCGCCGTTGAGCCGCCGCCGGCGGGCAAGGGCGTCCAGCCGGGCCCACTCCCCCTGGTGGGTGGCGACGAAGACGTCCAGGTCCATTCGGCGGCTCCATGATCGGCGGTGGGCGCGGACGGGCGTGCGCGGGCGGGCAGGTGCGTACGGACACGTGCGGCCCAGCATGCCAGCAGGGGCCCTGGGCGCGGCCCCCGGGATCTCACTTCCCGTGCGCCCGCCGGGCCCCGTATGTTTGCGGCTGCGGATCAGACTGCGGAGAGCGGGGCACGGGGGGCCGATCCGGGCCGTTTCCCTCCCCGGCGCTGCCGCCCCCGGCGGTCCCGGATCCCATGGGCGAGCCGGACGGGCTCCAAGAGCGTGAACGGACAGGTGTCTTGAGCGACCTGGTGACGGGTGAGGCGGTCGTCCTCGGCCTGCAGACGGCGAAGCTTCCGAGCCGGGCACTGGCGATCGTGCTCGACCTGCTCGTGGAGTTCGCCGCCCTGCTGGTGGTCACGCTGCTGCTGAGCGTCGCGCTGGTCGGCCTCGACGGCGCGGCGCTGGCGGCCACCATGATCGGCCTGATGGTGTTCTTCCTGGTGGCGGTCCCGGTGATGGTCGAGACCTTCACCAACGGCCGTTCGCTCGGCAAGGCCGCGCTCGGTCTGCGGGTGGTGCGCACCGACGGCGGCCCGGTGCGGTTCCGGCATTCGCTGGTGCGCGGGCTCGTCGGGTTCTTCGAGTTGATCGCGTTGTCCGGCTCCCCCGCGATGATCACCTCGGCGGTGAATCCGGACGGCAAGCGGCTCGGCGACATCTTCGCCGGGACGGTGGTCGTCCGCGAGCGCACACCGGGTGCGAGTGGCTCCGCTGCCCCGCTGCCGCCGGTGCACCCGCATCTGCTGCAGTCGATGGGCCGCGAGCTGGTCGCGATGGACTTCTCCGCGGTGCCGGAGCCGCTCTGGCTTGCCATTCGCCAACTGCTCGGCAGGGTGGGGCAGTTGGACCCGGCGGTGATGAACCGGATGACCGCTCGGCTGGCCGAGGACCTGTCCGCCCGGATCAGCCACCCAATGCCCCCGGGGCTGCACCCGGCGGCTTACCTGGGCGCGGTGCTCACCGAACGCCAGCGGCGGGAGTGGATCCGCGCCCAGGAGCGGCTGCGGGCAGCCGGCCCGGTGCCCGTGCAGGTTCCCGCGCCCCGTCCGGCCTCCGGTCCGGTGCCCACCACGGCCGACGGCCGGCCCCTGCGGGTCCTCGGTGTCCCGGCCGATCCGGCACCGGTCGCACCGGTCGCACCCGTCGCACCCGTCCTGCCCGTCGCACCGCTCGCACCGCCCGCCGCCGTACCGGCCGCCCCGACCGCGCCACCGGCGCCGTCATTCGACAAGCCCGCCGCCGGCACCGGCTTCGCCCCGCCGTCCTGACACCCGGACGCCCGGACGCCCGGACAACGCAGCGCCCCGACAACGCAGCGCCCTGGCGCCCCGACGCCCGGCGCCCTAGTCCTCGTCGTCTCCGCCGTCCCCCACCCGCCAGGCGTTCGGCGGTGACTCCAGCTCCTCCAGCTCGATCCCGCCCGCCGCCAGCACCACGTCCCCCGCCAGGTGCACGACCTGCTGCTCCCCCGTCTCCAGGTCCGCGACCTGGTACCGCTCGACCAGCAGCGGCCCCGAGTCCGTCTCGTGCGTCTCGACGCCCTCCAGCAGCCACCCCTGGTCGAGGGTGCGCGGCGCCAGCACCGGTTCGGTGAACGCCACCAGCCGCACCCGCGCGCTCGCCCCCTGCCGCAGTCGCAGCAGCCGGGCAGTGGCGACCAGGAAGCCCGGCGAGCTGCCGGTGAAGGCGTGCGCCCGGTCGTGTCCCTCCACCGCGTGTTCGCCACGGGGGTCGGCCGCGTCGGTCCGGACCCAGGCCACGCCGTCCACGGCCCCGCCGCGCACCTGCCAGCCTCCGGCCCGCAGTTCCATCCGCAGCGGCCGGGCCCGCGAGTCCAGCGTGAGGTCGACGCTGCCGATCACCCGGCCGTCCGGTGCGTAGGTCTTGGAGACGTACCGCCACCCGGCCGCCCCGGGGGCGCAGCTGAAGCGCTCCTCGCCGAGCAGGACGTGGTCGTGCGTGTCATGGAGCGAGTAACGGCCATTGGGCATGCCCGGAAGCCTACGTGTGCGTTTCGCGTGCAACGTTCTCCGGTCGCCCGCGCATTAGGGGTGTGGACGGCGCCGGACCGGTGCCGCCGCCACGACGAGAGGGGGTGCGGATGGCGAAGCAGACGCGCGACGAGGAGTTCACGGAGTACGTGGCCTCCAGGAGCGGCTGGCTGCGGAAGGTCGCCTATCTGCTGTGCGGGGACTGGCACCGGACCGATGACCTGGTGCAGGAGACGATCACCAAGCTGTACGTGAACTGGGCGAGGGTGGCGCGGGTGGAGAACCGGGACGGCTACGCCCGGCGGATCCTGGTGAACACCTTCCTGGCCGAGCAGCGCTCCCCGTGGTGGCGGCGCACCGTCCGTGCGGGGGCCGAGCCGGACACGGTGGCGGGCGGCGTCGACCTGGACGCCTCGCTCGACCTGCGCCGGGCCCTCTCCGCCCTCCCGCCCCGCCAGCGGGCCACGGTGGTGCTCCGCTACTACTGCGACCTGTCCATCGAGCAGGCCGCCGAGGCTCTGGGGTGTTCTTCCGGCAACGTCAAGAGCCAGAGCTCTCGCGCGCTGGACGCCCTGCGCGGCAGCCTCACCGCCCGTCCCGCCGTCGCCGAGAGGATGTCATGACCACCGCCGATCCCCACGACCTGGCCACCCGTCTGACGGACCTGGCCGACGAACCGGCGCCGCCTGCGGGCTTCGACGCCGGCCGGTCCATGGCCGAGGGCGCGGCCCGGCTGCGCCGTCGCAAGCTGGCCGTGATCGGAGCCGTCGCGGCCGCGACGGCCGCGGTGGTGACCGGCGGCACGCTCCTGCTCCCGGGCAACGGCACCGCCGCACCCCTACGGCCGGCCGTGCCCGCGGTGGCCACCACCACGGCCCCGACGGTCACGCCCACCCCGACCGCAGCACCGGACCGGACCGGGGCCGACCCGCTGGCCCCCGAGATCCGGTTCGGCCGGCTGCCGGACTGGGCCAGCGGTGAGAACGGCGTCAGCTACCAGACCGGCTTCCACGGCGTCGAGTTGCTGGCGAGCGGCCGGGGCGAGAACGCCCCGAGCCTGCGGCTCTCGCAGTTCCCGGCCGGGTCCCGGCCCCCGATGGCCGGGCCGCCCGGCAGCGACGTCCGCACGGAGGCGGCCGAGCCGGTCGGCGGCCGGACCGCCTACTGGGTGGTCTCCGACGCGCCGCCGTACGACACGCCCACCCTGCGGTGGCTGACGCCCTCGGGCCGCTGGGCGGAGCTCTCGGGCTCCGGCGGCCGGCCGGCGGACGTCTCGCGGGAGGTCCTGCACGACGTGGCCGCCGGGGTCGGGTACGGCACGTGGGACGTCCCGCTGCCGGTCCGGTTCAGCGGACTGCCCGAGGCCTTCGAGGCCACCAACGTCCAGCTGAGCCGTCCGGGTTCGGACGGCAAGGGCGCGTGGAGCATGTGGCTGATGCTCCAGGCGGAGAGCAGGACCGTCTGGTTCACCGTGAAGCCGGCCGCCCCGGGGGCGCCGGCATCACCGACCGGCAAGGACGGGTCGCCGCTGACCGGCCCGAACGCGCCGCTGTGCTCCGTGGGCAACGGGGTGCAGGTGTGTGTCGGGGCCTCGGCCGACCTGCCGCCCTCGCTGGAGCGGCTCGGCGGACTGCCGTGGATGCTCGCCCACACCACGGCGCTCGGCGTGGACGCGAGCACCTGGACGACCGACGTCATGCGCTGACACCGGCCGGACGCGCCGGTGGCCGGCACCCCGAGCGGGGTGCCGGCCACCGGCGTCAGTACCTCAGCGGCACCGCATCAGTAGCGGTACTGCTCCGGCTTGTACGGGCCCTCGACCGGAACGCCGATGTAGTCGGCCTGGTCCTGGGTCAGGGTGGTCAGCTTCACGCCCAGCGCGTCGAGGTGCAGGCGCGCGACCTTCTCGTCCAGGTGCTTCGGCAGCACGTAGACGCCGATCGGGTACTGCTCGGTCTTCGTGAACAGCTCGATCTGGGCGATCGTCTGGTTGGCGAAGGAGTTGGACATCACGAAGGACGGGTGGCCGGTCGCGTTGCCCAGGTTCAGCAGGCGGCCCTCGGAGAGGACGATGATGGTGCGGCCGTCGGCCTTGCGCCACTCGTGGACCTGCGGCTTGACCTCGGTCTTCACGACGCCCGGCAGCTGCGCCAGGCCGGCCATGTCGATCTCGTTGTCGAAGTGGCCGATGTTGCCGACGATGGCCTGGTGCTTCATCCGCGCCATGTGGGAGGCCAGGATGATGTCCTTGTTGCCGGTGGTGGTGATGAAGATGTCGGCGGTCTCGACGACGTCCTCCAGGGTGGCGACCTGGTAGCCGTCCATCGCCGCCTGGAGCGCGCAGATCGGGTCGATCTCGGTGACGATGACGCGGGCGCCCTGGCCGCGCAGCGACTCGGCGCAGCCCTTGCCGACGTCGCCGTAGCCGCAGACGACCGCGACCTTTCCGCCGATCAGGACGTCGGTGGCACGGTTGATGCCGTCGATGAGCGAGTGGCGGCAGCCGTACTTGTTGTCGAACTTCGACTTGGTGACCGAGTCGTTGACGTTGATGGCCGGGAACAGCAGCTGGCCGTCACGGTGCATCTCGTACAGGCGGTGGACACCGGTGGTGGTCTCCTCGGTCACGCCCTTGATGGTGGCGGCGACCTCGGTCCACTTGTTCGGGGTGTCCTTCAGGGTGCGGTTGAGCAGCTCCAGGATGATCCGGAACTCGTCGTTGTCCGCGGTGGACGGGTCCGGCGCGCTGCCGGCCTTCTCGAACTCGACACCCTTGTGGATCAGCAGGGTGGCGTCGCCGCCGTCGTCCAGGATCATGTTCGGGGTCTTGCCGTCAGGCCAGGTCAGCGCCTGCTCGGTGCACCACCAGTACTCCTCCAGGGTCTCGCCCTTCCAGGCGAAGACCGGGATGCCCTGCGGGTTCTCCGGGGTGCCCTCCGGGCCGACGGCGATGGCGGCGGCCGCGTGGTCCTGGGTGGAGAAGATGTTGCAGGAGCACCAGCGGACCTCGGCGCCGAGCGCCGTCAGGGTCTCGATCAGCACGGCGGTCTGGATCGTCATGTGCAGCGAGCCGGTGATGCGGGCGCCGGCCAGCGGCTTCGACTCGGCGTACTCGGCGCGGATGGACATGAGGCCGGGCATCTCGTGCTCGGCCAGCTGGATCTCCTTGCGGCCGAACGGCGCCAGGGAAAGGTCGGCGACCTTGAAGTCACCGGTGGTGTCGCTGGACATGCGTCTGCTCCTCGCTGATGGGGTGGGGCCGAAGGTCCGGTCGTGTGTCGCGCGCGGCAGGCCGTACGGGTGCACGGCTACGCCCGGGCCGCCGGATCCCCGCGGTGGCGGACCGGCTCCCTGTTGCGCAGCACAAACCGTCGGAGGACCTCTCTCCCTCGACCGGCGCACACCCTACGGGCGCGGACCGCCGATCGACCGCCATCAGCAGCGACGTTCTGGCTCTGGTGACGAATCTACACCGACGGCCCCACCGGCCGTCTGCCGATGACCGATTTCGGCCCCCGGCCCGACCGGGGCTCCAGTGCGGCTCCGCCCGCCCGCTCGGGGCGGGGCGGAGGGGCGTCAGTGCGCGGCTTCCGGGCCCGGCCCGCCGGGCGTGGCGGCCGGGTCCTCGCCCGCCGCGGCCTTCTCCGCGCTGTAGACGTCGGGCTCCAGGTAGATGGCCCGCGCGATCGGGACGGCGGCCCGGACCCTCTCCTCGGCCGCGTCGATGGCCTCCGCCACCAGGGCGGCACTGTCCTCGGCGTTGACGCCGATCTTGGCGGCGACCAGCAGCTCCTCCGGGCCGAGGTGCATGGTCCGCATGTGGATCACCCGGGTCACGGAGCGGCCGTCCACCAGCGCCTCGCGGATCCGGCGCACCGCGTCCTTGTCGGCGGACTCGCCGAGCAGCAGCGACTTGGTCTCCATGGCGAGCACCACGGCGATCACCACCAGCAGGACGCCGATGCACAGGGTGCCGATGCCGTCCCAGACGCCGTCACCGGTGATCACGGTGAGCGAGACGCCGAACAGTGCGAGCAGCAGGCCGATCAGCGCGCCGGTGTCCTCCAGCAGCACGACGGGCAGCTCCGGCGCCTTGGCGGTGCGGATGAACTGCACCCAGCCCCGGTCACCCTTGAGCTTCGCCGACTCCCGCACGGCGGTGAGGAAGGACCAGCCCTCCATCGCGATGGCGAAGACCAGCACGCCGACCGCCCAGACCCAGGAGTCCAGCGCCTCGGGGTGGTTGACCTTGTGCCAGCCCTCGTAGATCGCGAACAGGCCACCGACGCTGAACAGCACGATGGCCACCAGGAAGGCGTACACGTAGCGCTCGCGGCCGTACCCGAACGGGTGCTCCTCGTCCGCCTCCCGGCGGGCCCGCTTGCCGCCGACCAGCAGCAGCACCTGGTTGCCGGAGTCGGCCACCGAGTGCACGCCCTCGGCCAGCATCGAGGACGAGCCGGTGAAGCCGAAGGCGGCGAACTTGGCCGCCGCGATCGCCAGGTTCGCGGACAGCGCCGCCACCAGTGCCTTGGTGCCGCCTTCGGTGCTCATGCCTGGGTGTCCTCACGGGGTCGGTCAGCGTCGTCGACCGCTTACCGTACCGGCCGCGCGGCCCGGCCCGTTCGACCGTCTCAGGACTGCGCGGCAGCGAGGCCCAGGTAGACGGCGGCGAAGTCGGTCAGTGCGACCAGGTCGACCAGGGCGTGCAGCACGTCCGGCCGGGCGGTCGCGTACTCGGTCAGCCGGACATCGTGCGCGGCGGCCAGCCGGTGCGCCCGGGTCACCCCGAAGCTGCGCGGGCCCGCGTCCTCCTCCGGCACCTCGGCCGGCCCGTCCTGATCGTCCGACGCTCCACCGGCCGGGCCCGGGGCGTGCCGCAGCAGCAGGACCTGCAGGTGCAACGGGTCCGGCTCCTCGACCCGGTCACGGAAGAAGTCGTCCGGGTCGGCGCCCGCGCCCAGCTGCCCGGTGAACATGCCGCGGTGGGCGGTGAGCACCTGCGGCAGTTCCCCGGCCAGCGCCGGCCGTCCGGCCCGGTCGGCCAGCTGGGCGGCGAAGCGGTCGGCGGCGGCGCCGGCGATCGGGCCCTCGGCCCACAGCAGCGGAACCGTCCCGGCCAGCCGCGCGGCCAGTCCCTTCGCCGGGTTGGTGTACGCGGCGGCGTCGGGGCGGCAACGCACGGCGGTGGCGTCCAGCAGGTCGGCGACGCCCGGCAGCGCGTCGTACGGCAGCTGGGTGAGGCCGATCTTCTGGGCGAGCGCCAGCAGCGGGGCGAGGTGGGACCAGAGCGCGGCCGGGTCCTCGGGCGGCAGGTCAGGCTCGGCGGCCGCGACGGCGGTCCGCCCGTCCTCGGGCAGCACCGAGGTCACGTACGGCAGTGGCAGCGCGCGCACCTGCAGGGCGGCGTCGGCCAGCGCGCTGCCCGCCGGGGCGGTGACGACGACCGCGCAGCCGCGCGCGTAGGCCTGCTCGGCGAGGCCGACCAGGCCCTGCTCGCCGCCGGCGGCGGAGCTGATCACCAGCAGGTCGAGCGGGCCGGCCCAGCCGGGCAGCTGCCAGCCGAGCCCGGTGGTGAAGGCGGGCGGGGCGCCGGCCCGGTCGGCGCGCGGGGCGGCCGCCTCGGCCGGCGGCAGCGGCACGACCAGGCTCGCGGTGCCGGCCAGCGCGGCCAGCATCCCGGCCGCGGTCAGCGCGCTGCCGTGTCCGGCGACCAGGACGGCGCGCGGGCGGCCGTCCGGGCGCAGCCGGTCGAGGCCGGCCGCGTCGGCCTGCCGCAGCGCGGTGCGAACCCGGGCACCGGCGCCGGCCAGGGCCAGCAGGGCACCGTCCCGGTCCGCGCGCTGGAGGGCGGCCGGGTCGTCGAGCAGGGTGTCGTCGAGCATGCGGCGGGCCTCCGGCTGCGGTCCTGGGCGGCTGGCGGGGTGGGGCTTCGCCCCAAGGATCAGGCCGGGCGGCGGGCCTCGTCCACCAGGAGGACCGGAATGCCGTCGCGGACGGGGTACGCGAGGCCGCAGTCCGCGCCGGTGCAGACCAGCTCGGGCTGCTCCTCGGTGCCGCCCTCGGCGAGAGCGGCCCGGCACTGCGGGCAGACCAGGATCTCCAGCAGGAAGGATTCGAGCTTCATGGGGCTCTCCATAGTTCGGTGGTGGCACGGAGGTGCCCCGGCCGATAGGCAACCCTACCGGCCGGGGCACGAGCGCCTCTGGTGAGGCGCGCTTCGCTCAGCCTCGGAGCTCAGTCGCTGAGCTCAGCCTCGGAGCTCAGCCTCGGAGCTCAGCCGCGGAGCTCAGCCGCGGACGAGGGCGAGCACGCCGTCGCGCAGCTCGGCCATCTTCGCCGGGTCCTTGGCCTCGACGTTCAGGCGCAGCAGCGGCTCGGTGTTGGAGGCGCGCAGGTTGAACCACCAGTCCGGGCCGGCCAGGGTCAGGCCGTCCAGCTCGTCCACGGTGGTGCCCTCCGCGTCCGCGTAGGCGGCGCGGACGGCGGCGGTGCTGGCGGCCTGGTCGTCGACGGTGCTGTTGATCTCGCCGGAGGCCGCGTAGCGGTCGTACTCGGCGGTGAGCTCGGACAGCGTGCCCGGCTGCCCGCCGAGCGCGGCCAGCACGTGCAGCGCGGCCAGCATGCCGGTGTCGGCGCGCCAGAAGTCGCGGAAGTAGTAGTGGGCGGAGTGCTCGCCGCCGAAGACGGCGTCGGTGACGGCCATCTCCTGCTTGATAAAGGAGTGGCCGACCCGGGTGCGCACGGGCTTGGCACCCAGCTCGCGGACCACCTCGGGGACGGTCCAGGAGGTGATCAGGTTGTGGATGATCGTCGGCTCGGCCTCGCCGGCGGCCTGGGCACGGGCGATCTCGCGGGCGGCGACCAGGGCGGTGATCGCGGACGGGGAGACCGGCTCGCCGCGCTCGTCCACGACGAAGCAGCGGTCGGCGTCGCCGTCGAAGGCCAGGCCCACGTCGGCGCCGACCTCGCGGACCTTGGCCTGCAGGTCGACCAGGTTCTTCGGGTCGAGCGGGTTGGCCTCGTGGTTGGGGAAGGTGCCGTCCAGCTCGAAGTACATCGGGACGAGGTCGATCGGCAGGCCGTCGAAGACGGTCGGCACGGTGTGGCCGCCCATGCCGTTGCCGGCGTCGACCGCGACCTTGAGCGGGCGGATCGCGGTGAGGTCGACCAGGCCCAGCAGGTGGTCGGCGTAGCCGCGCAGGGTCTCCTGCTCGGAGAGCGCGCCGGGCTTCACGTCCCTGGCCGGGACCGTGACGGTGTCGTCGGCGGCGGTCCAGGACTCGACCAGCTCGCGGATCTCGGCCAGGCCGGTGTCCTGACCGACCGGGGCGGCGCCGGCCCGGCACAGCTTGATGCCGTTGTACTGGGCCGGGTTGTGGCTGGCGGTGAACATCGCGCCGGGCAGGTCGAGCTTGCCGCTGGCGTAGTAGAGCTGGTCGGTCGAGCAGAGCCCGATCCGCACCACGTCGGCGCCGTAGGCCGCGGCGCCCTCGGCGAAGGCCAGGCTGAGCGACGGGGAGGAGGGGCGCATGTCGTGGCCGACCACGATCGCGGACGCGCCGGTGACCTGGACGAACGCGGCACCGAAGGCCCGGGACAGGCTCTCGTCCCACTGGTCCGGGACGACGCCTCGGACGTCGTACGCCTTCACGAGCTGCTTGAGGTCGCGCACTGCGGCTCCACCCTGGTCTCTGTACTGGTCGGTCGGGATACGTCGGGGCCCACCGCCCGTCCGGTCGACGGACGCAGTGGCGGTAGACGGGCAGCGTACCCGGGCCGGACGAACGCCCCGTGCCGGGAGAGTCGTCAGTTGTCGGGCGAGCGCAGGACCCGGAGGTGGCCGCGGCGGCTGCCCTCGGTGGAATCGCCCTCGGGCGCGCGGCCCTGACGGGGGGTCTGCGGGCGGGCGGCCTCGCGCACGGCGTTGGCGAGGGCCTCCAGGTCGTCGCTGCTGCGGCGCAGCGGCCCGGCCTCGGCGGCGAGCCGGACGACCTCCCAGCCGCGCGGGGCGGTGAGGCGCTCGGCGTGCTCGGCGCACAGGTCGTAGCAGTGCGGCTCGGCGTAGGTCGCGAGGGGGCCCAGGACGGCGGTGGAATCCGCGTAGACGTACGTCAGCGTCGCGACGGCCGGCCGGCCGCACGCGGTCCGCGAACAACGACGTACAGAGCTCACGAGGGTGGACGGTACCGCACTCCCCGCCGGGGAGCGAAGACCGCCTGCCCGGAGGGTGTGCCGTGTCGCCCTCCGGGCGCCGGGGCCGCGCATCGGCCGCCCCGGGCGTTTCCCCGTCGGAGTGGTCCACTTCCGACCGTCCAAGGACTACTCTCGGCAGTGATATGGACAGCTCCGCACCGCAGTCATCGACAGGCCCAGCGCGCCGCCCCCGGCACCGCGACCGGCACGGCAGGGGGCTGCGCGGCCCGCTGGCGCCCCCGCAGGTGCCGATCTCGCTCACCCGCTCCGAACTGTTCGACGACTACGTGCGCGAGTCGGTGGAACGACTGGAGCGGCGTTGGCCGCAGCTGATCGAGGTGGAGTTCGCCGTCCAGGAGGTGCCGCTGCACGAGCCGGACGGCGCCGACGCCGAGGACGGCGTGCCGCTGGGGCGGGTGTCCCCGGGCACGCAGGGGCGCAAGAGTCAGATCGTGGTGTACCGGCGGCCGGTGGAGATCCGGGCGAAGACCCGGGAGGACCGCGCGGCGCTGGTGCACGAGATCCTGATCGAGCAGGTCGCCGAGTTGCTGGGCCTCTCGCCGGACGCCATCGACCCGCGCTACGACGAGGACTGAGCCGGGGCCGGTTCGGCCGGGGTCCGGGGCGGCACCACGCGGTGCCGCCCCTTCGGCTTGCTCAGCGCAGGACGACGCCCGGGTCCTGGGCGGCCTGCGGGACCTTGACGGTGCTGTGGTCGTCGCGCAGCGCCTGGACGGTGAACATCGGCACGTCCTTGGCGGGGATGGAGAGCATCCGGGCGGCGACCACGGGGCCGCCGGAGACGGTCTCCACGGTGAGCGCGAAGACCCCGTTCAGCCCGGCGGGCTCGGGCGCCGGGAGGGCGACGGTGCCGCCGGCCGGGATCTGGACCTCCTTGGTGGCCGGGGTGCCGCCGCCGCTGCCGGCCGAGGCGGTGACCCGGACGGTGGCGGCGTCGCCGGCGGAGGTCAGGTAGAGCGTGGAGGCGCCGGTCCGGTTGTCGGCGACGGTGGCGCGGGCGCCGACCGGGTTGCTGCCGGTGAGCCAGGCCGCGTCGGACTTGCCGTTGGCCGCCGCCCGGTCGACCCGCAGCCCGGCCACGACGGGGGTGGGGTGCTTGGGGTCGCTGGGCGACAGCCGCAGGCCGGCGACCTCGTCACGGGTGACCTTGCCGAGGTCGACGGCGGCCACCATGCCCGCCTTGACGTGGATCGACTCGTTGCCGGCCGGGGTGAACCAGCCGTTCTTGCCGGAGAGCTGGATCTTCAGGTCGGCGTCGTCCTCCGGCGGCGCCCAGACCACCAGGCGGGCCGAGGCGGTGTCCGCCGGCAGGCCGGGCAGCACCTGGGTGTCGGCCGGGGCGGCCGAGGCGGGGATCCAGTCGGCGCCCTTGTTGCCGTCGGCGGCGTGCAGGGCGGCACCGATCCGGCCGGAGCGGACCACCACGTGCACGGCGAGGTCGGCGACGGCGCCCTTGGTGAGGGTCGACAGCAGGACGGCCTGGGAGCTGCCCGGGGCGACGGTCAGGCCGTTGGCGGCGTCGTTCTCGATCAGGCCCTTGTCGCCGTACAGCTTGATGTCGACCACCGCGGCGGAGGACTCGGTGTTGACCAGGCTCAGGTAGTCGACGCGGTCGCCGGCCGTGCTGGCCCCGGCGAACCAGAAGCCGGTGCCGGCCGGGGTGCAGGTGACGCCGGACAGGCCGAGGCCGCGCTGCTCGGTGACCACGGTGGTCTGGGTGACGGTGAAGCCGGGGGCGAGGGCGCCGGTGGCGACCGCTCCGGTGCCGGACGCGGTGTCCCCGTTGGCCGCCGGGCCGGTCGCGGGCGTGCCGGGCTTGGTCAGGGTCAGCCGGGCGTCCGCGGGTGCGGCGTTCTTGTCCTGGGCCGGGGCGGTGGTCGGCGCGCCCGAGCCGGTCGGGGCCGGCGTGGTGGCTGTCGGGGTGGCCGGGGCCGAGGGGGTGCCGGAGGGCTGGGCGGCGGGCACGGCGGGCGCGGCCGCGTCGGACAGCCAGCCGGAGCCGCCGGTGGCGGAGCCGCTCCCGGGCGGGGTGTAGGCGGAGAGCGTGGTCGAGCCGGTCAGGCCCTGCAGGGGCTGCGGGCAGACCGCGCCGGTCCGCTCGACCTGCGCGGTGCTGGGGGCCGCTCCCCCGTCCGCCGAGGCCGGGGCGGCCGGCGGGCGCACCTGGGCGATCCCGAACACCGCCGCGAGCACCACGGCCGCGGCGAGCAGGGACGGGGCCGTCCTCGTCCCGCCGGCCTTGCCGGCGAACCGGCCGGGCGCGCCGGCCGGTTCGGGCGCGGACGACTTCGGCGCGGGGGCGGTGCCGACCGGCTCGGGGGCCTCGTCGGCGCCGGGCTTCTTCCTGAATGCGGGCTTCTTCATCGCGGGTCAGCTCCCCGATCCGGGCTGGTGCGGGTACCGGCCGGTCCCGTTGGGGTCGTTCGGGTCGTAGTAGGGCTCGGCCTGCGGCTGCTCCGGCAGCCAGGGCTGCTGGTGCTCGGGCTGCTGGTACGCGTCGTAGCCGTACTGCGGCTGCTCCGACTGGTACGGCTGCTCGTAGCCCTGCTGAGGGTAGGCCTGTCCGCCGTCGTAGCCCTGTCCGTCGTACCCCTGGGTCTCGTAGCCCTGGCCGCCGTAGGGCGCGGCCACCGGCTGCTGGGCCGCGTACTGGTCGTAGCTGTACGGGTCGGCCTGCTGGTACGTCTGGTACGGGTCGCTGTACGGCTCGGCCTCCTGGACGGCGGCGGCCGCCTGGACCGCCTCGGTCACCGGTTCGCCGGCCGGCTGCGCCGGGACCGCGCCCGGCCGGCCCTCGTACACCCCGGCCTCGTCGGCGCCGGGCTCGCCGCCCTCGCCGCGCTCGGCCATCCGGCGGGCCCGGCGGCTGCCGGGGGCGGGGGCCTGCGCCTGGGCGGCGGCGGCCAGCGCGGCGGCGGCCACCACCTCCTCGGGCAGGTCGTCGTCGTTGTGGTTGCGGCGGCCGGGCAGGGCCAGCACCAGGATGGTCAGGCCGAGCAGCACCTGGCCCCAGATCCAGCCGGTGTGGGCGAGGCTGCCCTCCCGGGTGACGGTCAGCTTGCCGCCGCCGGCCGGGAGCTTGAAGCCCTGCGCCCAGCCGTCGACGGTGGTGGGCTCCAGCGCGGTGCCGTCCACGGTGGCCTTCCACTCGGGCGCGGCCGACTCGGCGAGCCGCAGCACGCGGCCGTCCGGACCGGCCGGGACGGTGGCCGCGAGGTCGCGGGCACCGGACGGGACGACCACCGGGGTGGTGCCCGGGCCGGTGATCACCGCGCGGACGGCGGGGGCACCGCTGACCTGCCACAGCGCGGCGCCGTTGTCCTGGTTGGTCTTGACCAGGCCGGGCGTGGTGTCCAGGACGTCCCGGAAGACGTCGATCACCGGCTGCTCGACCAGCACGTAGGCGATGCCGTAGCCGGCCAGGGCGTTGGCCTGGTCGGCGCCGGAGCCGGCCAGCAGGCTGCCGACCATCCGGTTGAGGCCGTCCTGGGTGCCGGTCGCCGGGTCGACGGTGGACTCGGCCTGGCCGAGCGTCAGGCCGGCGCCGCGCACCACGGTGTAGCGGACGGCGCCGCCGCTCTTCTCACCGGTGACGACGAGGGTGCGGGACCGGTCGGTGGTGCCGGCCTCCTCGGCGATGAAGGCGGGCACCTGACCGCTGTCGGCGCGGTGCAGTGGCTTGCCGACGCCGGTCAGCGCCCACCACAGGCCGGTGCCCAGCGGGGCCAGCACCGCGGTGGCCACCACCAGGGCGGCGACCGGCTGGCGCCAGCCGAAGGCGATCCCGGCGACGCGGGCGTTGGCGCCGTCGGCGCCGATCGCGGCCGCGGCCAGCAGGGCGATACCGGCGATCAGGGTGGCCGGGCCGGCCCAGGCGGGGACCGCCGGACCGCCGGAGGCCGGGGTGACGGAGGCACCGGCCACCACGACCGAGAAGACCAGGCCCGCGCCGGCCGCGCCCCAGGCGGCGAGCACCGCGCGGCGGCGGTCGGCGCGCAGCAGCGCGGCGAGCGCGGCGAGGACGACGCCCACCGACAGCCAGATCGGCGGCACGCCGGCGCCGCCCGGGTTGACAAGCAACAGGCCGGCCGCGCTCGCGCCGGTGCCGTGCAGACCGGGCAGCCCGGCCTCCAGCAGCAGCGACTGCGGGTGCGACAGCACCTTGAGCGACCACGGGGCCAGCACCGCGACCGGGACCGCGAGGATCACCAGGACGCGCAGCCCGAGCAGCCGCAGCGCCGTACCACCGGAGCCGAAGGCACCGCCGCGCACGACCGCGGCGACGAGCATCGCGAGGCAGAGCGGAACGGCGAGCGCCCAGGTCAGCGGGACGAAGGCGGTGGCCAGGCCGAGCAGCAGGACGGCCATCCAGACCGGCCGCCAGCCCGGGCGGGCGCCCTTGGCGGCACTCTCGTCCCGGATGCCGAGACCGGCTGCGATCGCGGCGGCGCGGGCCAGCGGCGGCAGCAGCACGGCGAGGACGGCGGTGCCGATCCGGCCCTGGGCGAGCGCGCCGGTCGCGGCGGGCAGCAGCGCGTAGGTGGCACTGGCCCAGGCGCGGACGAGCTTGGAGTCCAGCAGCGGCCGGGACACCAGGTAGGCGCTGACCGCGGACAGCGGGACGGTGAGCACGACGAGCAGGGTGAGCGCGAGGTCGGCGTGGTCGAACAGCAGCCAGGACAGCACCGCGAGCACGCCGAGGTACGGCGGTGCGGCGGCGGTGGAGCCCGTACCGACCGGATGCCAGGCGTCCGCGTACATCGACCAGAGGCCGCTCGCGCCGTCGGAGGCGGGCAGCAGCGCGCCGCCGAAGAGCTCGCCGCTGCCGAACAGGCCGCGGCAGGCGATCAGGGCGAACACCAGCAGGGCCGCGAAGAGCACCGGCGCGGGGCGCCGGGCGAGCTTCTTGATCAGCGCGAACTGCTCGACGACCAGGTCCTCGGAGTCGTCGTCGCCGCCGGCCTCGGCCGAGCCGTGCCGGCTGCCGGTGTCGTCACTGCCCCCTATCCCGAGCGAACCGATGACGCCTTCGACGGCCAGCCGGGTGGTGGCGCCGGGCGCCGGGAAGAGCGTGCGGTCGTCCAGGGCGTCCGCCGCCCTGGTCCGGGCGCGGCGTTTGCGCGCGGCCAGCAGCCTCGGGAACCGGACGAGTTCGTGGCCGAGACCGGCGAGCTCGTCGACGGCCTGGCGCGGGTCCTTGCCGAGCAGATTGGTGACGGCCCGCAGCAGGGTGCCGAGCACCAGCCGCAGCAGGACGTAGGGGAAGAGCGCGCCCCGGCAGTTGGCCAGCAGCGAGTAGACGGCACCGGCCTTGTCCACCCGGTGCGGGTGGGAGGAGGCGCAGTCGATGGCGCGGCGTTCGCGGGCGGAGGCCTCGGCGTGCCGCAGCACCGCGTCGGGGGCGATCACGACGCGGTGGCCGGCGGCGTTGACCCGCCAGCAGAAGTCGGTGTCGTCCCGCATCAGCGGGAGGGCCTTGTCGAAGCCGCCGAGCTCCTCGAAGACGTCCCGGCGCACCAGCATGCCGGCGCTGGAGACGGCGAGCACCGGGCGGACCTGGTCGTGCTGGCCCTGGTCCTGCTCGCGGCGGTCGAGGCCGGTCCAGCGCCGCCCGGAGCGGGCGATCGTCACGCCGACCTCAAGAAGCTGCCGGCGGTCGTACCAGCTGCGCAGCTTGGGGCCGACCACGGCGGCGCTGGGGGTGGAGTCGGCGACCTGGAGCAGGCGGCGCAGCGCGTCGGTCTGCGGCTCGCAGTCGTCGTGCAGCAGCCAGAGCCACTCGACCGGCTGGGTCTCGCGCGGGCCACCGCGGCCGAGGTCGTCCTCCTGGGCGAGCGGGTCGCCGAAGTCGTCCCAGCCGCCGGTGACCGGGTCGTAGCCGGAGGGGTCGAGCCGGTAGGGCAGGTCCTCGGGGCGCAGCGGCGGGCTGTTGAAGACGGCCTCGGCGACGGCGGTGCCGAAGCCGGCCCTGCGGCCGAGGACGAGCGGGCCGCTCTCGGGGAGCCAGTCGGCGAGGGTGTCGGCGAGCAGCTGCGGGGAGCTGTCGGTGGAGCCGGTGTCGACCGCGAGGACGCGCTGGACCTGGCGGTCCTGCCCGAGCAGTCCCGCCAGCGCCTGGGGGAGCCAGCGGGCACCGTCGTGCGAGACGATCACCGCGGTGACCAGGTGGCGCGGGTAGGCGGGCGGCCGGGAAGCGGTGAAGCCGCTCTGGTGGCTGTAGACGGTCATCGAGTGCGCGGGCCCCAGTTCTCGGTGGACACAGCCGGTGAACGGCAACCGGATGGCGCACCACACTAACGGCTCCGGGTGGACGCTTCGTCCGGGAGGCCGGTGCGGGGACGGTGAAGGAGACGGCGGAGGGGACCGCGGAGGCCGCGGCGGAGGCCGCGGCGGCGGGGAGGAGGGAAGGGGCCGGGAACGCGAAAGCGCCCCACCACCGCGGTGAGGCGCCCGTACAGCTGTGCGGTTGTCCGTCGTTGTCGAAAGGTCAGCGGGGCCGGCGGGCCGGCCCGTCAGACCGCGCTCTTCTTGAGCCGACGGCGCTCGCGCTCGGAGAGACCGCCCCAGATGCCGAAGCGCTCGTCATTGGCGAGGGCGTACTCCAGGCACTCCGAGCGGACCTCGCAGGCGAGGCAGACCTTCTTGGCCTCGCGGGTCGAGCCGCCCTTCTCGGGGAAGAAGGACTCGGGGTCGGTCTGGGCGCACAACGCGCGCTCCTGCCAGCCGAGTTCCTCCTCGTCCTCCGTGATGCCGTCCCCGATCAACAGCTCAAAGAGCTCGCTCATGTGGCGCGCCTCCTCTGCCCCTACTTGGCGTCCCCGTGGTTGCCGTTGCCTCGTGCGGCTGACGACACGAGTGAAATTACAGTTGCGTCACTCTGGCCCAGTCAAGCCGAGCTCTGGTATTGGGGCCAGGATTCACTCCCCGGCACCAAGCCGTTACGAATAGTGTACATATTCGGACACAACGGACCTTCCGCCTCAAGGCCCTGAACTGCGCCGAACCGTCCGCAACCATTCGCCAGGTGACGCCCGGTCACCACCACAGGCCGGTCATCGGCCTGCCTTCCCGGCGATCTTCTCATCGAAACATAGAGAGTGATGAATCACCCCATCAGGGCAAGATCCGGGCCTAACCCACTCGAATGCCGCATCCATGGGTTTGACACCGGCACCGCGGATGCGGTGTCCTTGCCCCTATGTCAGAGTCCACCAGCCCCCGGAGCGGTTCCACGCTTCGCCGTGCCGTGAACTCTTGTTGTCGCCTCTGTTCCTGCTGTATCTAGGCGCCCGCGTCCCACCGCGCGCCGCCCCAGGAAGCACAGAGGCCGCCCGCGATTCCCGCCCCAGGACATCCCGGATCCGGCTGATCCCGACGAACCAGCCGACACCTCCGAGGACGACTCCCGTGCGCATGATCCGCATCCGCAGGCGGAACCGCGACCGCAACAAGCTCGCCCGCCGTGGCCTCGCCGCCCACTCCCCCCGCCGCACCGGCGGACAGCGCTGGGCGGACGGGCTGAGCGACGTCTCCATCGCCGGCGACCCGCTCGCCTTCCCGTACCTGGCCCGGACCGACCTGCCGGCCCACCCCACCACCGTCGCCGGGTACGCCCGGCTAGTCCGCGAGATCGCCGCCGACCGCGCCCGCTGGGAGCCGCTGGTCCGCTACGACGCGCTGACCCGCTGGTACGCCCGGCTGGAGACCGGCCCCGGCTACGAGGTCTGGCTGCTCAGCTGGCTGCCCGGCCAGAGCAGCGGCTTCCACGACCACGGCGAGTCCTCCGGCGTGATGACCGTCGTCCGCGGCGAGCTCGTCGAGCGCTCCCTCACGCTGCCCCGGCCCTCGGCCGGAGGGGCCCCCGGCGGCGCGGTCGCCCGCGCCCTTAAGCCCGGCGGGCAGCGGGTGTTCTCCTCCGGCTACCTGCACGAGGTGGTCAACGGCGCGCTCGAACCCGCCGTCTCCATCCACCTCTACACCCCGGGCCTCACCGAGATGAACCAGTACGGCGCCCACGTCGTCCCCGAGCAGCACACCGAACAGCACGCCGAACAGCACGCGGAGCCGCGGCGGGCGCCGTCCGAGCGGCACTGAGCGCAGGCTGACGGACGGTCGGGCCGTGGCAGGATGAGCCCATGCGCATCGTGGCACTGGCAGGCGGAATCGGCGGAGCGCGCTTCCTGCGCGGGCTCCTCGCGGCGGTCGGACCGCAGGACGAGATCACCGTCATCGGCAACACCGGCGACGACATCCACCTCTACGGCCTCAAGGTCTGTCCCGACCTCGACACCGTGATGTACACCCTCGGCGGTGGCATCCACGAGGAGCAGGGCTGGGGCCGGACCGACGAGACCTGGTCGATCAAGGCCGAGATGAAGGAGTACGGCGTCGGCCCCGAGTGGTTCGGGCTCGGCGACCGCGACTTCGCCACCCACCTCGTCCGCAGCCAGATGCTCACCGCCGGGTACAGCCTCAGCCAGGTGACCGAGGCGCTGTGCGTGCGCTGGAAGCCCGGCGTGCGGCTGCTGCCGATGAGCGACGACCGGGTCGAGACGCACGTGCGGATCACCGACGAGCAGGGCACCCGGGCGGTCCACTTCCAGGAGTACTGGGTCAGGCTGCACGCCGCCGTGGACGCCGAGGCGATCATCCCGGTCGGCGCGGACACCGCGAAGCCCGCGCCCGGCGTGCTGGAGGCGATCGCGGAGGCCGACGTCATCCTCTTCCCGCCGTCCAACCCGGTCGTCTCGATCGGCACCATCCTCGCCGTCCCCGGCATCCGGGAGGCCGTCGCCGCCGCCCCGGCACCGGTCGTCGGGCTCTCCCCGATCATCGGCGGGGCGCCGGTGCGCGGCATGGCCGACAAGGTGCTCGCCGCCGTCGGCGTCGAGGCCACGGCGGAGGCCGTCGCACGGAACTACGGCTCCGACCTGATCGACGGCTGGCTGGTCGACACCGCCGACGAGGCGTCGGTGGCCGCGGTCGAGAACGCCGGGATCGCCTGCCGGGCCGTCCCGCTGCTGATGACCGACGTCGAGGCCACCGCCGCGATGGCGCGGGCCGCGCTGGCACTGGCGGACCGGGTCCGCGCGTGACCGGCCCGCTGGAGATCCTGGGGGTCGAGGGGATCCCGGAGGTCGACGCCGGGGCCGACCTGGCCGCGCTCATCGCCAAGGCCGGCACGTACCTGGACGGCGACATCCTGCTGGTCACCTCGAAGGTCGTCAGCAAGGCCGAGGGCCGGCTGCTGCACTCCGCCGACCGCGAGGCCGCGATCGACGCCGAGACCGTCCGGGTCGTCGCCCGGCGCGGACCGGCCCGGATCGTCGAGAACCGCAACGGCTTCGTCATGGCCGCCGCCGGGGTCGACGCCTCCAACACCGCCCCCGGCACCGTGCTGCTGCTGCCCGAGGACCCGGACGCCTCGGCCCGCGCGCTGCGGGCCCGGCTGCAGCAACTCACCGGCCGCCGCCTGGCCGTCGTCGTCACCGACACCTTCGGGCGGCCGTGGCGCAACGGGCTCACCGACGTCGCGATCGGCGCCGCCGGACTGTCCGTACTGGACGACCACCGCGGACGCACCGACAGCCACGGCAACGAGCTGACGCTCACCGTCACCGCGACCGCCGACGAACTGGCCGCCGCCGCCGACCTGGTGAAGGGCAAGGCGACCGACGTACCGGTGGCGGTCGTGCGCGGACTGGGCCGGCTGGTCACCGTCGAGGACGGCGAGGGCACCCGGCCCCTGGTCCGGCCCGCCGCGGACGACATGTTCCGGCTCGGCACCTCCGAGGCCCTGCGGCAGGCCGTCACCCTGCGGCGCACCGTCCGCTCCTTCACCCCCGAGCCGGTCGACCCCGCCGCCGTCCGCCGCGCCGTCGCGGCCGCCGTCACCGCGCCGGCCCCGCACCACACCACGCCGTGGCGGTTCGTGCTGCTGGAGTCGCCCGACACCCGCACCCGGCTGCTCGACGCGATGCTCGCCGCCTGGCAGCGCGACCTGCGCGAACTCGACGGCTGGGACGACGCCAGGATCGCCCGCCGCACCGCCCGCGGCGACGTCCTGCGGGACGCGCCGTACCTGGTGGTGCCCTGCCTGGTGACGGAGGGCTCGCACGACTACCCGGACGCCCGGCGTGCCGCCGCCGAACGGGAGATGTTCACCGTCGCCGCCGGCGCCGCCGTGCAGAACCTGCTCGTAGCCCTCACCGGCGAGGGCTACGGCTCCGCGTGGGTCTCGTCCACCATGTTCTGCCGCGACACCGTCCGCGCCGCCCTGGACCTGCCGGCCGGCTGGGACCCGATGGGCGCCGTCGCCGTCGGCCGCCCCGCCGAACCCCCGCGCTCCCGCCCGGAACGCGACGCCGCCGCCTTCATCGCGGTCCGGTAGCGGCTGCACCGCCCCTCCGGTTCCCGACGGACGCGGCCGCCGGTCAGCGGCGGCGGTGGTCCTCGGGGGCGAGGCGGGGGCCGTAGCGGGGCGCGTGGACGGCCGTGGCCAGGAGGAGGCGGCAGACCCGGTGGCGGTGCGGCCGGTAGGGCTCCAGGAGCGCGAGCATCTGGGCGTCGTCGCTGCGGGGCCGGCCGGCCAGCGCCCAGCCGACCAGGTTCGGCAGGTGGAAATCGCCGACCGAGACCGCGTCCGGGTCGCCGTTGCTGCGCTGCAGGGTCTCCGCCGCCGTCCAGACGCCGATGCCCGGGACGGCGGTGAGGCGGGCGAACGCCTCCTCGTGCCCCATCGCCGACGCCTCCTCCAGGCGCGGCGCCAGCCGCACGGCCCGCATCACGGTCGCGGACCGCTTCGGGTCCACGCCCGCCCGGTGCCACTCCCAGCTCGGTATGAGCGCCCACTCCCGGGCCGACGGCGCGACCCGCATCCCCTCGGCCGGCCCCGGCGCCGGGGTGCCGAAGTCCCGCAGCAGGGTGCGCCAGGCGCGGTACGCCTCGTCGGTGGTGACCTTCTGCTCCAGGACCGCCGGGACGAGGGACTCCAGCACCAGGCCGGTCCGGGTCAGCCGCACCCCGGCGGTACGGCGCTGGGCGTCCCGCAGCGGACCGGGCGGCAGCACCAGCGCCTCCGGCCGGTCCTCCGCGCCCAGCAGCGCGGGCAGGCGGTCGAGCAGCCAGTCCGCGCCCGGGCCCCAGGCGGTCGCCTCGACCTCGCCGGCGGCGGGACGGGACAGCACCCGCAGGGTGCCGACGCCCCCGGGGGTGCGGGAGGCGCGCCAGACGGCGCCGTCCCCGCTGGTCCGGTAGGCCGGGTCCGCCGGACCGCGGCGCAGCGGCAGCAGGGTCCGGGCCGCGTCCAGCGGGAAGCCCGGCCGCCAGCGCCGCACCGCGCCGCCGCCCGTACCGTCCGTCCCGCCCGCCACTGCCGTCGCCTCCTTCGCCCCCGTCGCCGACCATGGGGATATGAACGATACGCGGCTGCCGGAGCTGCCCTCCGGGGACGAGAGCGCGGTGCGGGGGCTGTACCGCCGGGTGCTGGAGGGGTGGAACCAGCGGGACGGCGCGGCCTTCGCCGGGCCGTTCGCGGAGGACGGCGAAGTGATCGAGTTCGACGGGACCCGCTACCGCGGGCGCTCGGCGATCGCCGCCGAGACGGGGCGGGTGTTCGCGGACCACCCGACGCCGGAGTACGTGGCCAAGGTGCGGCGGGTCCGGGCGCTGGGGGCGGACGTGGCGCAGCTGGACGGCGTCGCCGGGATGGTGGCGGACGACGCGGAGGACCTGGACCCGGCGCTCAACGCGGTGCAGACGGTGATCGCGGTGAACGCCGGGTCGGGGTGGCGGATCGCACTGCTGCAGAACACACCGGCGCGCTTCGACCTGCAGCCGGACCGGGCGGAGGCGTTGACGCGGGAGCTGCGGGGGCTGATCGGGCGGGGCCCGGGGCCGACGCAGGAGCACCCGGTCCGGCCCCAGGGGTCCTGACGGGGTTCAGCGGCCCTGGAGGTGGGCGGCCCAGGAGCGGATGTCGCCGAGCCGGTCGTAGAGGCCGTCGCCGGGGCACTCGGTGGCGAAGGCGTCCCGGTGGCCCGAGACGGTGTCGAAGGAGACGACCGTGCCCTTGGGGTAGCGGCTCTGCGAGGAGCCGGAGGTCAGGTTGGTGTGGCCGGCCGCGTCCTGGCCGGTCAGGCCGAGCTTCCAGGCCGCGATCTTGCTCACGCCGTCCACCAGGTCCTGCGGCGGCCCGTCCGTGGTGAAGGTGCCGAGCGCGGCGACGCCGGCCGAGTCGGTGTTGAAGCCGAGGGTGTGTGCGCCGAGGACGGGCTGGGCGACGCCGCCGGCGCGGCCCTCGTAGATGGTGCCGCAGCGGTCGACCAGGAAGTTGTAGCCGATGTCCCGCCAGCCGTTGCTCTGGACGTGGTACTGGTAGATCGCGCGGATCATCTGCGGTGCGTCACCGCACGCGTAGTCGGTGGTGGTGTCGGTGTGGTGGACGAAGACCGCCTTGACCGTCCCGGTGTAGACGAAGCCCGGGTCGCGCAGCGACTCGTCGGCGCCCCAGCCGGCCCGGGTGACGATGCCCGGGCGCGGCGCCTCGTGGTCCTGCGGCAACCGGGCGGCCGCGGTCCCGGCCGGCAGCGTGCGCGGGGCGGAGGATGCCGCGCCCTTGCCCGGGTCGACCAGTTCGGCGCGGAGCCCGGCGGGCAGTCCGTTCGGCCCGGGGGTGACCTCGATCGTGACGCCGTCGCTGCGGCCGGTCCACAGCGGTGCCGTCGAGCCGCGGATGCCGGACCGGCCGTCCCGCTCGTCGGGGGCGTCCTCGCCCTCGACGGCGAGCTGGTGCCAGTCGGTCCAGGTACCGGTGGAGGCGCGGTGGGTGCGGACCCGGATCGAGGTGCCGGCGAGGGACTGCCGGGGGTCGTCCCAGCTCACCCCGATGAGCGAGAAGGGCTTGGTGGTGCGCTTCGTGACGCTGTGTTCGGCGGAGGTCAGCGACAGGCTCGTCACGGTGCCGCCACCGGCGGAGGTCTGCTCGGCCGGGACCGGCTCGGCGACGGCTGGGACGGCGGTGGACTGGAGCAGCAGGACGGCGATGCAGCTCGTGGCCGCACCGGCGAGAAGTGAGATACGCATAAAACGGATATTGACGACAAATGACCGATGCCGCCACGCCGCCCCGCGCCCGTTCGGCCGCCCCTCCCGGCCTCCCACTCGAAGGCCGTAGGCTGGGGCGCACCATGACTGCGCCTTTCGCTGCCGATGCCCGCACCCCCGTCGAGCTGCTGCACGCATACCTGCGCGGCGGCACCCCTTCGGTCGATCCCGCGGCCCCGCTGGTCACCTTCTACGACGACGCCACCGGCGAACGGGTGGAGCTGTCCGCCCGGACCTTCGACAACTGGGTCGCCAAGACCGCCAACCTCCTGCAGGACGAGCTGAACGCCGGCCCGGGCGACCGGGCCGCCCTGCTGCTGCCCGCCCACTGGCAGAGCGCCGTCTGGCTGCTCGCCTGCTGGTCGGTGGGGGTGGCGGCGGTGCCGGGCGGCGACCCGGCCACCACGGACCTGGTCGTCAGCGGCCCGGACGGACTCGCGGCCGCCCAGGCCTGCGAGGGCGAGCGGGTGGCGCTCGCCCTGCGGCCGCTCGGCGGGCGCTTCCCGCAGCGCCCGGACGGCTTCCTCGACTACGCCGCCGAGGTGCCCGGCCAGGGCGACCGCTTCGCCCCGTACTCCCCCGTCGCCCCGGAGGGGCAGGCACTGGAGACCCTGGTGGACGGGCTGCCGCTGAAGCTGACGGGCGAACAGACCGTCGCACTGGCCCGGGAAGGCGCGGTCCGCCTCGGCGTGAAGCCCGGCGACCGGGTGCTGTCCACCCTCTCGTACGACGACTGGGCGGGCCTGGAGGCCGGCCTGCTGGCGCCGCTGGCGGCCGGCGCCTCGGTGGTGCTGTGCCGCAACTCGCAGGCGCTGGACGCCGAGCAGTGGGAGAAGCGGATCGACTCCGAACGGGTGACACTGCGCCTCGGGTGACCCCCGGGCCCCGGCCGGGCGGGTAGGGATCCCTGCCATGGCCGAGGACGACACCGAGCACCCCCCGACCGACACTCCCCCGACGGACGGCCCGCCCGCGGACCGTCCCCCCGCGGACGCCTCCCCGGGCGGGGCCGGACGCCCGCGCAGACGCCGGCGGTGGCTGATGATCACCGCCGGCGTCGTCGCGTTCCTGCTGGTCGCCACCGGGGTGCTGCTCTACGTCGCCTACCGCAAGCTGGACGGCAACATCCGGACCGACTCGGCCACCGACCGGCTGCTCGCCAAGCTGGAGGCCGAGCGGCCGAGCCGCACCGCCGGCGCGCGGGGCGCCGAGAACATCCTGCTGATCGGCAGCGACGACCGCTCCGGCTCGAACGGCTCCTACGGCGGCGAGGCTGGCACCCAGCGCTCGGACACCACGATCCTGCTGCACCTGGCCGCCGACCGGAAGCACGCGACGGCGGTCTCCGTCCCGCGCGACGTCATGGTCAGCGTGCCCGCCTGCGAGAAGCCGGACGGCACCCGCAGCAAGCCCGCGCTGATGCAGTTCAACTGGGCCTTCGAGACGGGCGGCCCGGCCTGCTCGATCCGCACCGTCGAGCAGCTGAGCGGCATCCGGATCGACCACTACGTGATCGTCGACTTCAGCGGCTTCAAGACGATCGTGGACGCGATCGGCGGGGTCGACGTGTGCGTGCCGCAGCCGATCCACGACAAGGACGCCAGGCTCGACCTGCCCGCCGGGCGGCAGACCCTGCACGGCGAGCAGGCGCTCGGCTACGTCCGGGCCCGGGAGAGCCTGGGGGACGGCAGCGACACCCAGCGGATGGGCCGTCAGCAGCAGTTCCTGGCCTCGCTGATCCGCAAGGTGGAGTCGCAGGGGGTGCTGCTGAACCCGGCCCGGCTGTGGCCGGTGCTGGACGCGGCGACCTCCTCGGTCCGGGCGGACGGCGGGCTGTCCTCGCTCGGCGCGCTGTACGACCTCACCCAGGACCTGCGCGGCATCCCCACGCCCAACGTGGTCTTCCTGACCGCGCCGCGCCGCCCGTACCGCTACGACTCGGACCGGGACGAGTTCGTGCAGCCACAGACCGGCCAGCTGTTCACGGCGCTGCGGGACGACCAGCCGGTCTCCGTCCGGCCGCCCGGGTCGACGCCGTCCCCGGGCGCGGACGCGGGCGCCGGGGCGAGCCCGGGTGCGACCCCCGGCGCCGGCTCCGCCGAGGCGGCGACGGCGGCGTCGCCCTCGGCCACCGCCTCGCCCACCTTCGAGGGGCGCACCGCCGACGTGGACGCCTGCGCGCAGCACTGACCGGGCCGCGCGGCCGTCCGGAACCCGGCCGCGCGGAGCCGCAGGTCGGCACGGGTACGTCCGGCGAATGCCCTGTAAATGTCCGGTGGCGAACGGAATTTACCTCCACTTTGTTCAAACATGATGCAGATCACAGCAGGAACCATTCCCCCGTTCGGCTCGTCTACTGTGTTCCGGATCGGCCCGTCAGGACGGGCGGGCCGGAGCCGTGACCGGTCGAACGTAGGGAACCCCCGTGCACGAGGAGCAACCGGAAACCGGCCGGTACCGCGTGGACCCGGCCCCCGGTGTCCCCCGGCAGCGCCGCCGGAACGCCGGAACGCCCGAGGCGCCGGCCGGGGAGGGCCGCCGGGACAGCCGGCGGCGGGCCGCCGCCCTCGCCAAGCGGCAGCGGCGGCGCCGGGCGCTCAAGTGGACCGCCGGCGCCGGCGCCCTGGTGATGGTCGCGGGCTGCGGCGGGGCGTACTACCTGTACCGGCACTTCAACAGCAATCTGACCTCCGTCAAGGTCCAGCTGGGCGACGAGGCGGAGCGTCCCAAGGCCGCCGGGGAGGCGCTGAACGTCCTGGTGATCGGCACCGACAGCCGGGCCGGCCTCGGCCGCGAGTACGGCGACGAGGGCAGCACCGGACACGCCGACACCACCCTGCTGTTCCACATCTCCAAGGACCGCTCCAACGCGACGGTGGTCAGCTTCCCGCGCGACCTCATGGTGCCGATCCCGGACTGCCAGACCCCCCAGGGCAAGAAGATCCCGGGCTCGGCGCGGGACATGTTCAACAACAGCCTCGGCCAGGGCGGGCGCGACGCCGGCTGCACCTGGAAGACCATCGAGAAGAACACCGGGATCCGGGTCGACCACTTCATCCAGGTCAACTTCGAGGCGGTGAAGACCCTCTCCACCGCGGTCGGCGGGGTCGAGGTGTGCGCCGCCAAGGACATCAACGACTCGGACTCCCACCTCAAGATGACCAAGGGCCGGCACGTCGTCCAGGGCGAGGAGGCGCTGGCCTTCGTCCGCACCCGGCACGCCGTCGGCTTCGGCGGTGACCTCAGCCGGATCCCGCTGCAGCAGCAGTTCATCAGCTCGATGATCCGCAAGATCAAGAGCGACGACACCCTGACCAGCCCGACCAAGCTCTACAAGCTCGCGGACGCCGCCACCAAGGCGCTCACCGTGGACGACGGCATCGGCAGCGTGGAGAAGCTCAAGAACCTCGCGCAGGACATCAGCAAGGTGGACACCAGGAACATCACCTTCGCCACCGCGCCCGTCCTGGACGACCCCAAGGACAAGGACCGGGTCGTCTTCAAGCAGCCGGACGCCCAGCAGGTGTTCGCGATGGTCGCCGGCGACCGCTCGCTGACCGAGACCGCCGCCCCGCCCGCCCCCGACGGCGCCGCCTCCGCCGCGCCGGCGGCACCGACCGCCACCGCCCCGGCGGTGGACACCAAGGACGTCCAGGTCACGGTCCGCAACGGCAGCGGGAAGCGTGGGCTGTCCGGGCCGACCGTCGACAAGCTCCGGACGAAGGGCTTCGCCAAGGCCGCGGTCGGCACCGACGCCCCGGTCGCGGCGGGCACCACGGTCTCCTACCAGGCCGGCCAGGAGGCCGCGGCCGGAGCCCTGGCCGCCGCCCTCGGCCTGCCGGCCGACGCCGTCCGGCCGGCCGCGAAGGCGGACCCGAAGGCCGGGCTGCAGCTGGTGCTCGGCAAGGACGCCCTGACCGCTTCCTCCACCGCGGAGGGGGCGCCGACCGAGGCGCCCGAGGACCTCCAACGGGTGCAGGCGGACGACACCGACCTCTGCGCCAAGTAGCCCCGGACCGGGGAGCGGGAACGCCACGCCCGCACGCGGACGGCCGCGGCCGGTAGCGGGCGGCGGCCGGTGCACCGGCAGCGGGTCCCGCGGCCCGACGAGGCCCGGTCGGCCCGGCCGTCGACGCCCGCGCCCGGCTCGGCCCTCCACACGGCTCCGCCGCCCCCGCGAGCGGCGGAGGCGGCGGAGACGGCGGTCGCGACGGGGCGTCAGCCGGTCTTGGAGAGCACATCCTCGGCGGACGGGCCGACGCTGGCGATCACCCGGCGCGCCAGCGAACGCGGCGAGGTGAGGAAGCCGAAGCCCCAGCTGAGGTGCATGGTCGCGAACGCCACCGGGAGCATCGCCCTGGCCTTGGCTGACAGGCCGCGGCCCTCGGTCACGGCGCCGCCGACGATGCCCAGCAGGTAGGCGCCGGGCACCGCGAGGAAGGCCGGGTGGACGGCGGCGCCGAGCACCAGCCCGAGGGTGACCGCCAGCAGCGCGGACGGCGGGGCGAGGTAGCGCAGGTTGACCGAGCCGCGGTGGTAGCGGGTGACGACCCGGCGCCAGCGGCCGTAGTCCTTGTACTGCTTGGCCAGCGCCCGCACCGAGGGCCGGGGGCGGTAGGTCACCTTGAGCTGCGGGGTGAACCAGACCAGGCCGCCGTCCTGGCGGATGCGGTAGTTCAGCTCCCAGTCCTGGGCGCGGATGAACTCCTCGTTGTACCCGCCCAGCTTCTCCAGCACCTCGCGCCGGAACACCCCGAGGTAGACGGTGTCCGCCGGGCCGGCCAGGCCTCCGGTGTGGAAGGCGGCGTTGCCGACGCCGAGCTTGGAGGTCATCGCGGCGGCGACCGCGTTCTCCCACTCGGTCTCGCCCTCGGCGTGCATGATGCCGCCGACGTTCGCGGCCTCCATCTCGCCGAGCAGCCGGACCGCGGTCGCGATGTAGCCGGGGGTGAGCAGGCCGTGGCCGTCCACGCGCACCACTATCGGATGGCGGGAGCCCCTGATCGCGGCGTTCAGCCCGGCGGGCGTCCGGCCGGTGGGGTTCGCCACCGTCCGCACCCGCGGGTCCTCGGCGACCAGCTCGGCGGCGATCTCGTCGGTGCGGTCGCGGGACGGGCCGAGGGCGATCACCACCTCCATCGGCCCCGGGTACTCCTGGTCCAGGATGCGCCGGACGGCCGTGCGCAGGTGACGTTCCTCGTTGAGCACCGGCATGATCACGGAGACAGCCGGCAGCTCCTCAGCAGCCTTGGTGTTCATCGGGGCCCACCGTACCGGTGCGGACGCGTCCTCGTCTCGTCCCGGTCCGGGCCGCCGCGCGCCCCTCGCGCCCCCGCGCCGGGACTGTGATCAAGAATACGTGCCCGCCCGGCGGCGCGGGCCCGGACGGAGTGGTTCCGGCGCCCCTGCGACACGGGTCCGGTACGGGTTCAGAGTGCGTAGTGGGCCACGGTGAACACCGCGTAGCCGACCAGCGAGAGCCGGTTCGCCAGGTGCTGCGGGCCGCCCAGCCGGTCCGGCAGGACCCGGTCCGGGCGCAGGTCGGGCCGGTGGGCGGCGGTGGCCACCGTCCGGGCGAGCGCCACCGGGTCGTACCGGTCGCCGAAGTGACCGGCCAGCCAGACCGCGGGGCGGCTGGCGACGGAGAACTCCCTGCCGCCGCGCAGCCGGATGGTGAGCAGGTTCCGGTGGACCGCGGCCGCGTTGATCTCCGCCCAGCGGAAGCTGCGGGTGCGCAGCGCGGTGGCGACCCGCAGGCCGTGGCGGTCGGCCACCATCTGCCAGGACAGCGTCTGGGCGCAGGCGAGGATCGCCATCGAACCGATCCACAGCGGGCGGACCAGGTTCTCCCACCAGCCGTCGTCGTCGAGCAGCACCACGGCGGCGGCGACCAGCAGCGCCGCCACCGGCCCGGCGGCCGCCCGCAGCGGCGCCGGCATCTCCCAGCGGCGGGCGGCCACCGGCGCGGTGCCCGGGCCGGCCGCAGGGGCGGCGGCCACCGTCTCGGCGGTCAACGCGGCGACGGCGAGTTCGCGCTCGCGGTAGCGCTCGGTGCGGCGGCTGAGCCGCGGGGCCCGGGCAGCGGGGGCGACCACGGCCGCCACCCAGTGCGGGTCTCCGTGCAACAGGCCGGGGCGGACGAGGAGTTGGTGGTCGATGCCGTCGGGGCCGCGGTACAGCACGGCGGGCACGCTGCGGCCGGCCCGGGCCAGCAGCGCGGCGGCCTCGGCGGGGGTCGCGCGGTCGAAGACCTCCTCGCAGTCGTCGTAGTCCTCTTCGTCCTCCGCCCTGTCGTCCTCGTGGCCGCGCAGCAGGTCGGGGTAGTCGGCTTCCTCGCCGGCGGTCTTGTGGAACTCCGGCACCCAGGCCGGTCCCGCCTCGTCCGGGGCGCCTGCGGCGGCCCAGCGGTAGCGGTCGCGCTCGACCAGGCGCCACAGCCCCGGCCCGTCCGGCGGGCCGTCCAGCGGCTGGACCAGCAGGTCGCCGCGGGCATCGGCGCGGACCCGGACGGCGAGCGCTGGGGCGGACCCCTCGAAGGCCGGTCGGGCGCGGCGGGCGCTGCCGACGGCGGCCGTGCCGAGCAGCACCAGGCCGGGCAGGGCGATCAGACCGCCGGCGCTCAGTTGGCCGGAGACGTCGTAGTCGTCGCCGAGGGCGCGGACGGAGTCGCCGTCCACCAGCAGCGGGACGGTCTCGCCGGGCTGCGGCCGCCGCTGCCACCAGACGTCCAGGGCGGCGGTGCGCTCGGGGCCGCCGCCGGGCGGCTGGAAGCGGACGGTCAGCACGTCGTCCCGGTCGGTCGTGCCCGCGGTGCCGGTCACCCGGACGGACCGCTCGGCGGCCGCGTCCGCCCGGGCCTGCGCCCAGAACCCGTACAGCGGGAAGGCCGCGGCGACGACGAGCAGCAGGACGCCGAGGGTGCGGCTCAGCGCGGGCGGGGTGTCGCGGTGGACGGGCGGGTGCGTGCCGGCGGCCGTCCAGGGGAAGGGGACGGGCGAGGGCCCTCCCGCGGCCGTCCACGGGAAGGGGACGGGCGGGGCCATCAGTTCGTCCAGCTGCTGGCGGGCGCGGCGGCGGCCCGCCTCGGCGCTCAGCAGGACGACGGTGAGCAGCACGTGGAGCAGTACCGCCGACCAGCGGGCGAGCGGGGTGACCAGGCCCTCCGGCAGGTACCAGAGCAGGGCCAGGACCACGGGCGGGACCAGCGCCCGGATCCGGATCCTGGTGGCCAGCAGGACCACCTCGGCCAGGACCGACCAGCCGGCCAGCGCCGATCCCCAGGTGTCCCGGCAGACCCCCTGGACGTTGCAGCGGGCGGCGGCGGGCTCCACCGCGGTGGCCAGCACCGCGAACGCGACCGGCAGCAGGGCGAGCCAGCGGCCGTCCAGCCGCCAGGCCGTGCGGGCGACGCGCCAGCGGGCGGCGGCCGCGACGGTGAGGGGCGCGGCGCTGGGCAGTGGCGGGGCGTCCGAGGGGAACATCGGACGATCATCTCAGCCGCCCTGGGGCTGAACGCGCGTCAGGGGCAGCGGGGGCGGTGCCCCGGCGGGCCCGGACGGAGCGGCCCCGCGGAGGGGCCCGGCACGGCACGCGGCAGGGGCCGGGTGCGGTGTGCACCCGGCCCCTGCCCCCGGTCCCGGTCCGGCGCCCCCCGGCGCCGGATCAGTCCGTCGCGATGGCGGCGAGGACGTTCATCCGTCCGGCCCGGAAGGCCGGGACGAGGGCGGCGACCAGGCCGATCACCACCGAGGAGACCAGGGTGATCGCGATCGTGGTGGTGGGGACGGAGAGCGTCGCGAGGCCCTGGTCCCGCAGGACCCCCTGCACGGTGACGCCCCAGGCGAGGCCCAGCCCGGTGCCGAGGACGGCGCCGAACACCGCGATCACCACGGACTCCAGCCGGATCATCCGGCGCAGCTGGCGGCGGGAGAGCCCGATCGCCCGCAGCAGGCCGATCTCCCGGGTCCGCTCGACCACCGACAGCGCCAGGGTGTTGACGACGCCGAGCACCGCGACCGTGATCGAGAGGGCGACCAGCCCGTAGATCAGGTAGAGCAGGGTGTTGACCTGGGACTGCACCAGTTCCTTGTAGCCGGCCTGGTCCTTGACGGTCAGCTGCGGGTACTCCTTGAGCCCGTCCTGCAGGGCGGTCAGCGTCTTGGCGACGTCCGCACCGGAGGAGGCCTTGGCGAAGAAGGTCCACACCGGCGGCTGTTCGGCGGCCGGGACCACCTTGGCCATGGTGTCCATGGCGACGAAGGAACCGTCGCCGAACAGCTCGCCCTTGGCGAAGACCGCGCCGACCGGCAGCTCCTGGGTACGGCCCTTGCCGTAGTCGACGGTCACCCGGTCGCCGACCTTCAGGCCGTGCGCCTTGGCGAAGGCCTCGCCGATGCCCAGCGAGCCGCGCCCGATCGATTCCACCGCACCGGACTTGACGGTCGGCCGGAAGTCGGTGGCGAAGAAGGCGGGCGGTACGGCGGTCAGGTCGGTCTTCGCCTTCTGCCCGTCGGACAACTGGACCTTGGCGGCCTGGAAGCCCCTCTGGGTGGTGACGTGGTCGATGCCCGGGGTCCGGCGCACGATGTCCAGCATCTCCGGGGTGACCTCGGTGCGGCCGCCGGCGATGATGTAGTCCACGCCGACCGACTTGTCGATCTGCGCACTGGCCGAGGTGACCGCCGAGGAGCTGAACACCGCGGAGGCGATCACCAGCGCCAGGCCGATCATCAGCGCGGCGGCGGTGGCACCGGTACGGCGCGGGTTGCGCATCGCGTTGCGCTGGGCCAGCTTGCCGGACGGCCCGAACACGGCCGGCAGCACCGCGCCGAGCACCCGGACGATGGCCGAGGCCAGCAGCGGGCCGAGCACCACGAAGCCGACCAGGGTGAGCACCACGCCCAGGCCCAGGTACTGCCCGCCGGTGGCCGCCTTCTCCGACCGCGCGCCGAGCACCAGCAGCGCGCCGCCGCCCGCCGTCAGCAGCAGGCCGACCGCCGTGCGGACCGCGTTGGCGCGGCCCTCGGCCGGGGTGCCGTGGTCGCGCAGGGCGGCCATCGGCGAGATCCGGCTGGCCCGGCGGGCCGGGAACCAGGCCGCGACCAGGGTGACCACGATGCCGAGCGCGTAGCCGGCGACGAACACGTCCGGCCCGATCTGCAGGTCGGCCGCCTTGAGGTCCATGCCGATCGCGTTCATCAGCTTGATCAGGCCGACCGCGACCCCCAGGCCGGCCGCGACCCCGAGGGTCGAGCCGAGCACGCCCAGGATCAGCGCCTCGACCAGCACCGAGCGGTTGACCTGCCGGCGGCTGCCGCCGACGGCGCGCAGCAGCCCGATCTCCCGGGTGCGCTGGGCGACCAGCATCGAGAAGGTGTTGATGATCAGGAACCCGCCGACGATCGCCGAGACGAAGGCGAAGCCGAGCATCGCGTACTTCATGAAGTCGAGGCCGCTGCCGACCTGCTTGGCGTTCTCGTCCTTCTGCTCGGCCGCGGTCTTGACCTGGTAGTCGCCGCCGATCTTGGCCGCCGCCGCGGCCTTGAGCTGGTCGTTGCTGCGGCTGCCGTCGCCGAAGGCCTCGACGGAGGTGTAGGCCGGCTCACCGAGCAGCAGCTGCTGGGCGGTCGGGGTGTCCAGGAAGCCGAGCGCCGCGCCCGGGTTGGTGGCGGTGAAGGTGGCGATGCCGACGACGGTGAAGTCGTGCTTGCCGCCGGAGTTCTCGACCCGGACCTTGGCGCCGAGGCCGAGCTTGGCCTTCTTCGCGGTGTCCGCGTCCAGCACCAGCTCGCCGGAGCTCTGCGGCGCGTGGCCGGAGGTGATGGTGAGCGGGTTGCGCGGGGTGTCGGTCCAGTTGCCGAGCAGGGTGGGCGCGCCGCTGGTCGGGCCGACCAGCTTGTTGGTGGCCGGGTCGACCAGGATCGCGTTCCCGACCATGACCTGGCCGACGGCCTTCTTCACGCCGGGCACCGCGGCGACCTGGTCGGCGAGCGCGACCGGGACCGTCGACGGCTTGACGGCGGCCTGCTGGTCGTCGTCCTCGGCCGGCTTGGGCGGCTGGACCGAGACGTCGGAGGCGGTCGCGGCGAAGAGCCTGTCGAAGGTGCTGGTGGCGGTGTTGGAGAACACCAGGGTGCCGGAGACGAAGGCCACCGACAGCACGACGGCGATGAGCGAGAGCGCCATCCGGCCCTTGTGGGCGAAGAAGCTCCGCAGTGAGGTCTTGAGCAGCATGGTCGTCGTCCCGCCGCTCAGCTGGTGCGCTTGCCGTCGAAACGGCGCATGCGTTCGAGGACGGAGTCGGCGGTGGGCGCGTGCATCTCGTCGACGAGCACGCCGTCGGCGAGGAAGAGCACGCGGTCCGCGTAGCCGGCGGCGACCGGGTCGTGGGTGACCATCACCATGGTCTGGCCCAGCTCGTCCACCGAGCGGCGCAGGAAGGTCAGCACCTCGGCGCCGGCCCGGGAGTCCAGGTTCCCGGTGGGCTCGTCACCGAAGATGATCTCGGGGCGGGCGGCCAGCGCCCGGGCCACCGCGACGCGCTGCTGCTGGCCGCCGGAGAGCTGGGTCGGACGGTGCTTCAGCCGGCCGGCCAGGCCGACGGTCTCCACCACCTGGTCCAGCCAGGCCTGGTCGGGCTTGCGGCCCGCGATGTCCATCGGCAGCGTGATGTTCTCCAGCGCGTTCAGGGTCGGCAGCAGGTTGAACGCCTGGAAGATGAAGCCGATCTTGTCCCGGCGCAATCTGGTCAGCTGCTTGTCCTTGAGGCCGGTGATCTCGGTGTCGCCGATCCAGATCCGCCCGCCGCTGACCGTGTCGAGCCCGGCCAGGCAGTGCATCAGGGTCGACTTGCCGGAGCCCGACGGGCCCATGATCGCGGTGAAGCGGCCGCGCTGGATGTCGACGTCGACCGCGTCGAGCGCGGTCACCTTGGTCTCGCCCGAGCCGTACGCCTTGGTGACCTGACGGGCCGAAGCGGCGACGGCGGGGGCTCCGCCGGGAAGCTGGGGGTCGTACACGGCTGCTGCTGCCGTCGTCACTGGAGTCTCCTAAGAAGATGCGCTCACCCGTTGCCCCAGCCTCACGGGTCCGCCCGCCTGGCGACATGGTGCCAGCGGTAGTCCTCGACCGGGAGTCAGCCCCACCCTCCCGGTGGACCGGGCTGCCGGACCCGACCGGATCGGGCCGCTTCCTGGCGGGCGGGGATGTGTGAACCACGTTAGGAGCGGACGGCGGACGGCTCGTCATCCGACGGAATGAAGCGGCTCAACCAAGGTTCTACGGGGCGCGGCGCGCCTCCCCCTAGGGGTCGCCGCGGCCCGTATCGGGGACGCCCCGTACGGGCCGCGGCGCTGGTCACCGACCGGTCGGCGCCGGCCGGCGGCCGGTCAGCAGCCGCTCAGCGCCGGAGCGGACAGCCGCTCCAGGGCCGTGGCGAAGCCCTCGACGACCGGGGTCAGCAGGCTCTCGGTCTCGCGCTCCAGCAGGGTCGTGCCGTCCTCCCGGGCGGTGACGTGGCGGTCGAGCACGAACCAGCCCTGCGTGATGTGGCCGGCACCCATCGAGCTGAGCACCGGACGCAGCGCGTAGTCCACCGCGAGGACGTGCGCGGACGAGCCGCCGGTGGCCAGCGGCAGGACGGTCTTGCCCGCGAGCGCGTACTGCGGGAGCACGTCCAGCAGGGCTTTCAGCAGGCCCGAGTAGGCGGCCTTGTAGACGGGGGTGCCGATGACGACGCCGTCGGCACGGGCGAACAGCTCGGTGACGGCGACGATCTCGGGGTGGTCGAAGTCACCCGACAGCAGGGCGTGCGCGGGAAGGCTGCGGGCCTCGAAGGGGACGACGTGATGGCCGCGGTCCGCCAGCCGCGCGTCGACGTGGCGCAGCAGGCGGGTGGTGCGGGAGGTGGCGGACGGGGAGCCGGAAACGGACAGGACGACGGCCATGGGTTCACCTCTGGCTGGAAGCGGGGCGGCGCTGCGCAGCGGGGGAAGGCGCTGCGGGGTCACCGGGGTGGGGCCGGTGCCGGGGGCGCTACGTCGGTGGACGTGCGGGTTTCGACGGGCGCGCGTCAGCCGCGACAGAGCGAACAGGCCACACCGCGCCGCAGGTCGACGTACCGCCGACGCGTGAGTGCAGGCTGATCCATGTCCGAAATGCAAACACGCCGTGTTCGAGCCGGTCAAGAAACGTTTCAGCCTCCGGAACGCCGGGTGTCCGAACGTTACGGAGGGCCGCGCGGGCTCTGCCGAGGGCCGCGTGGGCTTTACCGAGGGCTCTGCGGACCTTGCGGCGGAACGATCCGGTACGTGCATCAAAACGGCTACAAGAGGCCCGGTGGGCCCCCCGGGGGGAGTCAGCCCCACCGGGGTCGGGCATCCTCGACGGCATGAACACGTGGCAGGAGGGCCGCCCGGCGGGCGGCGGGAACCCGTACGGCGGCACCGGCGGCGGCGGCTCGGCGGCCGAGCCGCCGCTGCCGGCCTCGCTGAACCCGCGCGGCCCGGGGTCGTCCGCGCCCGCGCAGCCGGCGCAGCCGGGGCCGTCCCGGCTCGGCGGCGTCCCGCAGCAGGGGACCGGCGCGCCGGGCACCCGGCCCGGCGGCCCGACCGGTCCCGGGCGCCCGGACGGGCCGAGTGGTCCCGGCGGCCCCGGAGGCCCCGGTGGCCCGGGCGGGCCCGGCAGTGCCCGGCCGGCCGGTGCCCGGGCCGGGCGCTGGCCGCGGCGGCGGATCGTCAAGTGGTCGGTGTTCGGTCTGCTGATCGCCGTCATGGTGACCGCCGTCTCGACCTGGTTCTGGGCGGACTCCAAGCTCAACCACGAGAACGTGCTCGCCGACTACCCGGGCCGCCCGGCCGCGGGCAAGGGCACCAACTGGCTGATCGTCGGCTCCGACAGCCGCCAGGGCCTCACCGACTCCGAGCAGGACGACCTGCACACCGGGCACGACACCGAGGGCAAGCGCAGCGACTCGATGATGATCCTGCACGTCGGGGACAACGGGAACACCCTGATGAGCATCCCGCGCGACTCCTGGGTGCCGATCCCCGAGCACGCGGGCAGCAACGGCAAGCCGGTCAAGGGCACCTCCGCGAAGATCAACTCGGCCTTCGGTGCCGGGGGCGGCCGCCTGCTCGTCCAGACCGTCGAGCAGAACACCGGCATCCGCATCGACCACTACGCGGAGATCGGCTTCGCCGGCTTCGTCGGCGTCGTCGACTCGATCGGCGGCGTCGAGATGAAGATCGACCAGCCCGTCAAGGACAAGGACTCCGGCCTCGACCTGCAGGCCGGCGACCAGACCCTCACCGGCAAGCAGGCCCTGGCCTTCGTCCGCCAGCGCCACCAGATGGCCGACCAAGACCTCGGCCGGATGCGCAACCAGCAGAAGTTCCTCGGCGCCCTCGCCCACCAGGCCGCCTCCCCGGGCAACCTGCTCGACCCGTTCACCTTCTACCCGCTGGTCGACTCGGCGCTCGGCACCCTGATCGTCGACGACGACTGCGGACTGACCGACCTCGGCTCGCTCTTCCTCGCCATGAAGGACGTCAACGGCGGCAGCGGCAAGAGCATCACCGTGCCGATCGGCAACCCGGACTACCGGACCAAGACCGGCGAGTCCGCCGTACTGTGGGACGCCAACAAGTCCAAGCAGGTCTTCGACGCCTTCAAGAACGACACCGCGGTGCCGGACGTCAAGTGAGCCACGGCCCGGCGGCCGGAACGCCGTCGGGCCGCCCCCGGCCGTCTCCCGGATCGGGCCGTCTCCCGGCCGGCGCGGGCCCGGGACTATCCCGGCTCGGGCCGGCCGGCGTACGGCAGCAGGCCCGTGCCGCACTCCGGGAAGCGGACCAGCCACTCCCCCTCGCCGCCCGCGGCCTCGGTCGCGCCCGAGTAGCCGTAGTGGATCGGCTGCCCGTCGCCGCCCAGCCAGCGGGCGTGCGCCAGCTGCACCGACAGGGCGGCCGGGCGGTGCGGCGCGGCCTGTTCCAGCACCAGGACGTGCTCGGTCTCACCGGGCCTGAAGATCACCGCGGTCTCCGTGCTCGGCCGGCGGGAGAAGACGCGCGCGCCGTCCGTCCAGTACGCGGCGACCGTCACGGCGAGCGTGCCGTCCAGGCTGCCGGTGTCCGGCCGGACGTACTCCTCGTCGGCGACCCAGCGCGCGTGGTGGCGGGTCTCCTCCTCGTCCCGGCGCTCGTCCCAGCGCACCCAGTAGCCCGCGACCCGCTTGACGGTCATGCCCTCGCGGACGACCCGGACCGCGAACCGGGCCGGGCCGACCGCTTCGAAGGAGGCCGCCGGTTCGCCGGAAACCGGTTCGCAGGAGGCCAGGGAGACCACCGTCACCTGCTCGTACGTCACCTCGCCGTCGTCGGCGCTCTGCTCGATCATCGGTGAACCACCTTGCCGGAAAGTCGAGTTCGGTCGCGGCACGACCCGCTTCCGAGGAGCGTAGGACGACGGCGACGACGGCCGGTGGATTGACCGGTTCCGCCCCGCACGGTCGCGCGCCCGGCTACCCTGCCCCTCCCGCGTCCCGGCCCGACCACCCGCCCGTCCACGACCTCGCCCGCACCCGCGCCCGCACCCGCGCCGGTCCGGCCTCAGCCTGGCAGCCGGTCGAGCGCGATGCCGAAGTGCTCCCGGTAGGCGGTCAGCGTCTCGGCGGCGGTGAGCTGCCGCTCGGAGCGGGTGCCGTCGGGCGCGGTGCGGATGAGCCGGGTGACGCTGAGCGTGGTCCGGCCGCCGTCCTCGGTGAGGACGGAGCAGGTGGTCGAGCGGGTGAAGTGCGAGTCCGGCGAGGTGCTCTGCCACCAGCAGGTCGGGGCGAAGTCCGCGAGCGGGTACGGCCGCGGGTCCAGGCGGTACTGCGGGGCGCCGTCCATCCGGACGTCCAGCTCGCCGTGGGCGCCGTACGGGACCACGGTGAACGTGCCGTGCGGGTCGGACTGCGGGCCCCGCTCGTCGAGGCGCAGCGGGAGCCGGCTGAACCGGCCGAACCCGACGTCCGCCAGCCAGGGCTCGTCCAGGTCGACCCGCAGCGCGAGGTGGTCGAACGGCGGGCCGGGGCGTTCCCCGTCGAAGACCCGGCCGGCCAGCAGGCTCACCCGGTAGCCCAGGGAGCGCAGCAACTCGGCGAACGCACCGTTCAGTTCGTAGCAGAACCCGCCGCGCCGCCGGTCCACCAGCTTGGCCACCAGGGCCGCCGGGTCCAGGACGACGGGCTCGCCGAGGTGGATGCTCAGGTTCTCGAAGGGGACGGCTCGGAGGTGGGCCTGCTGCAGCCGCGCCAGTTCCCGCGCCGAGGGCTCCCCGGGGTCCGGCACGCCGATCCGCTCCAGGTAGGCCGTCCGCGCCTCGGGCGCCAGTTCCTCGTACGCCTTGTCGTGGTCCATCCGCCCATTCCAGCCGGGCCGGGGGCACCGGGCCAATCGGTCCTTGGGCTTAGGTCCCGTCACCGCGGGCGGGCGGCCGGAAGCGCCACCGCCCCGGAGTGGGAAGTCGGCGGATCCGACGTCCCACTCCGGGGCGGTACGCGTGCCGGAGGCAGCGCTGACTACTTGACCTCGCCGGACTTGGCGATCTTGATCGTGGCCGAGGTGCGGCCGCTCTGCGAGCCGAGCGACTCGATCTTCTTCACCAGGTCCATGCCCTCTACGACCTCGCCGAAGACGACGTGCTTGCCGTCCAGCCAGTCGGTCACGATGGTGGTGATGAAGAACTGCGAGCCGTTGGTGTTGCGGCCGGCGTTGGCCATCGACAGCAGGCCCGGGCGGTCGTGCTTCAGCTGGAAGTTCTCGTCCGCGAACTTCTCGCCGTAGATGCTCTTGCCGCCGGTGCCGTTGTGGTTGGTGAAGTCACCGCCCTGCAGCATGAAGGACGGGATCACGCGGTGGAAGCCGGAGCCCTCGTAGCCGAAGCCGTTCTGGCCGGTGGCCAGCTCGCGGAAGTTCTGGGCCGTCTTCGGGACGACCTCGTCGAACAGCTTGAAAACGATACGGCCGGCCGGCTCGTCGTTGATGGTGATGTCGAAGAAAACGTTGGAACTCATGCAGGGATCATGGCACGAGCGGCCCGCTCACGCGCGGTACCCCCGGAAAGGAGCGGGCCGGGGACGCCGTGTTATCCGGCCCGCCGGCCCGCCAGCGCCGGGTAGTCGGTATACCCCTCGACTCCCCCGGTGTACATCAGCCCGTCACGGAGCGGATTGAGCGGCGCACCGGTGCGCAGGCGCTCGACCAGGTCGGGGTTGGCGAGGAAACCGCGGCCGAAGGAGATCAGGTCCGCGCCCGCCGCCAGCAGCCGCCCGGCCGCGGCCAGGCCGCCGTCCTCGGGCAGCGGCCCGCCCCAGCCGAGCGCCGGGTTGGCGATCAGGGGCCCCGGCCAGGACTTGCGGAGCTCCCGGAAGACGGCGTCCTCCGGGTCGGCGAAGACCACGTGCAGGTAGGCGAGGCCGTCGTCGGCGAGCTCGCCGGTCAGCGCCCGGTAGATCTCCGCGGTGTCCCCCTCCTCCATGCCCTGGCCGGTGAAGCCGGGCGAGACCCGCAGGCCCACCCGGTCGGGCCCGATCTCGGCCGCGACCGCCCGGACCACCTCGACCACGAAGCGGATCCGGTTGGCCACCGGGCCGCCGTACGCGTCGGTGCGCCGGTTGGTGTTCCGGGCGAGGAACTGGTGCAGCAGGTAGCCGTTGGCGCCGTGCACCTCGACCCCGACGAAGCCCGCCTCGACGGCGTTGCGGGCGGCGGACGCGAAGTCGGCCACGGTCTGCCGGATCTCCGCCACGGTGAGCTCCCTCGGGACGACGGCCTCCCGGTGCCCGCTCGGCGTGTGGACGGTCCCGGGCAGGGCGACCGGGGAGGGCGCGACCGGGTGCAGGCCGCTGTTCTCCGGGTGGCCGATCCGGCCGCCGTGCTGGAGCTGCAGGAACATCCGGCCGCCGGCCGCGGCGACCGCACCGGTCACGGTGCGCCAGCCGGCCACGTGCTCGGGGGCGTGGACGGCAGGGATGTCGGCGTACGTCCGGCCGACCCGGTTGGGAGTGGTGGCCTCGGCAACGATCAGCCCCGCACCGGCGCGCTGCGCGTAGTACTCGGCCATGACCGGCTGCGGAACACCGTCGGCACCGGCCCGGGTGCGGGTCATCGGGGCCATCACCAGGCGGTTGGGGAGGCGCAGCGGGCCCAGGTCGGCGGGCTGGAAGAGGCCGGCGGTCTCGGTGTTCGTCGTCATGCCGGAACCGTAGAAGCTAACATCGATGTCAGGTTCAAGGCCCTGCGAGGCGACGCTCCTCCGGGGCAACCCGCTCGGGGCACGGAACGTCGCGGCTCGGATCGGATGACGGGGTGGACGGCATGCGGATCGGCGAACTGGCCCGGCGGACGGGCGTGAGCGAGCGCTCACTGCGCTACTACGAGCAGCAGGGCCTGCTGGTCGCCCGGCGCACCGCCGGCGGCCACCGGGAGTACCCGGAGGCGGCCGTCGACCGGGTGGTGCACATCCAGGAACTGTTCGCGGCCGGGCTGCACAGCCGCACCATCTACAAGATCCTCCCCTGCATGCGGGACTCCGACGGCGGCCCGAGCGAGACCGCCACCCCCCTGCTGGTCGAGGAACTCGCCGCCGAGCGCGAACGGATCGACCGGACGATCGACGACCTGCTGCGCTCGCGCGAGGTGCTGGACGAGGTGATCGCGACCGCCTCCGGGCAGCCGCCCGCCGAGGCCGCCTAGGGCCGGACGAGGCCCGGGTCCGAACAGGGCCCGGGTCCGGACGGCGGCTACGGGCGCCGGGCTACCGACCGCCGGGCTTGCGGGCCAGCAAGTAGGCCTGCCTGCTCTTCTCCTCGCCGTCCGGCTCGCGGACCGTACGGGAGGTGACCGGCAGGCCCGCCCCGCGGGCCAGCTCCTCGACGTGCTCCGGCCGCAGCCGACGGAAGTCCAACGACACCGGGTGGCCGAAGGGCCGCTCCAGGTGCAGGGGCTCGTCGCCGACCTGGAAGGCCAGCAGCAGCCGGCCGCCGGGGGCGAGCACCCGGGCGAACTCGGCGAACACCTCCGGGAGGCGCTCCGCCGGTGTGTGGATGATCGAGTACCAGGCCACCGCACCGGTCAACTCGCCGTCCCGGAACGGCAGGTCGAACAGCGAGCCGACCTCGAACGGCACCTCCGGGTAGGCCGCCCTGGCCAGCTCGACCATCCGCGGCGAGAGGTCGATCCCGCGCACGTCCAGGCCGAGTTCGTGCAGGTGGTGCGTCACCCGGCCCGGGCCACAACCGAGTTCGGCCGTCCGGCCGTCCGGGCGCTCGGCGCGGACCAGCTCGGCGAAGAGCGCCAGCACGGCCCGGTCCGTCGGCATGGTGTCCATCGCGTCCCGGAAGCGGTCGGCGTAGTCGGCGGCGATCGCGTCGTAGAACGCCCTGGTCGTGGTGAGGAAGTCCGGCTCGGTCATGGTCCGGGACCCTACCCGCCGCCCCCTGGACGTAACATCGCCATCGCCAACCAGCGGGAGGGGAACGGACGATGAGCACGATCGGGGTCTACCTGGCGCATCCGCGGCCGGGCAGTTTCAACCACGCGCTGTACCGGGCCGTGGTGGACGAACTGCGGGAGCGCGGCTGCGAGGTACGGGCCCACGACCTGTACGCGGACGGCTTCGCGCCGCTGCTGACCGCCGAGGAGACCGGCACGGTGGACTCCGCGGAGGAGTCCACCGACCACCGGCTAGCCCTGCACCGCGCCGAAGTGGCCACCCTGGACGCGCTGGTGCTGATCCACCCCAACTGGTGGGGCATGCCGCCCGCCGTCCTGGCCGGCTGGGTGCAGCGGGTGCTGGCCCCCGGCGTCGCGTACAAGCTCGGCACGGCCGACGGCGAACCGGCCGGGCTGCTGCGGGCCGGACGGGCCCTGGTGCTCAACACCTCGGACACACCCGAGGCCCGCGAACGCGACGAGTTCGGCGACCCGCTGGAGCGGATCTGGGCGGCCTGCGTGCTGCCGTACGTCGGGGTCACGGACGTACGGCGGACGGTGTTCCGCACCGTCACCGACTCCTCCGACGCCCTGCGGGCCGAGTGGCTGCGGCAGGCGCGGGAGCAGGCGGCGGCGCTGCTCGACTGAGGCCGACGGCGGAACGGCCCGGCCGCAGACCGTGCCGGCGGGTGGGCCGTACCGGCGGATGGGCCGTGCCGGCGGATGGACGGTGGTGAGCGGACAGCGGTGAGCAAACGGCGGTGAGCGAACGGCGGCGGACCTAGAGGTCCAGCTCCGCCACCGTCTGGTCACCGCTCAGCTCACCGGTCGGCAGGAACCCGAGGCGGGCGTAGAACTCCGCCGGGCCGCCCGGGCCGGGCACGTACGTGACGGTGGCGCGGGTGCCGCCGCGGCGGCGGATCTCCGCGCACACCTGCTCGACGGCGAAGCGGCCGAAGCCGCCGCGCTGCGCGTCGGCGTCGACCAGCAGGCGCCACAGGCCGGAGCGGGGGCGGTCGTCGGGCCGCTCCGGGTGGAAGCGGACGTCGAAGAAGGCCATCACGAAGCCGACCGGCCTGCCGTCGTCCAGGACCAGCCGGGGCCAGGCCGTCTCCCCGTACGCGTACGCCTCGGCCAGCGACTTCACCACCGGCGCGACCAGGTCCTCCTGCCCGGGGCGCACTCGCAGGGCGAGGGCGGCGTCGATGTTCCCGGGGGTGATGGGGGCCAGGCTCAGCGTGGAGGACATGGCGGGCAGCCTACGGAGCGGGCCGCCCGCCGTCGCACGGTTTTCCCCGGCCGCGGGCCCTCAGGCCCGGGCCGGGGAGGGCTCCGTCGGCGCGACCGCGGCCGGCACCGGCCCCGCCGCCGTCGTGACCGTCACTCGCCGGCCGGGAAGTCGGTGCCGCGTCCGACCGCCGCCCAGGCCTCGGCCTCCTGTCGCGCGCCGTCCAGGTTGCCGAGGACGGCGTCCACGGCGTCGCTGCCGAGCGCGAGCCGCAGCGGGGTCCGCTCGGCATCCAGGGCGGCCAGGATCGCCGCGGCCGCCCTCGCCGGGTCGCCGGGCTGCTTGCCGTCGGAGTCCGGCAGGCCGGTGCGGACCTGGCCGACCACCGGCTCGTACGCGGCGATCGGGGTGGTGTGGGCGAGTGCGCCGCCCCCCGCGAAGCCGGTCCGGAACGCGCCCGGTTCGACGACCAGCACCTTGATCCCGAACCCGGCGACCTCCTGGGCGAGCGCCTCGGACAGCCCCTCCAGTGCGAACTTGGTGGCCGAGTAGGCGCCCACGCCCGGGAACGAGAAGCGGCCGCCCATGCTGCTCATCTGCACCACCGCGCCCGAGCCCTGGCTGCGCATGTGCGGCAGCACGGCCCGGGTGAGCGCGGCCGGGCCGAAGAAGTGCAGTTCCATCAGGTCCCGCAGTTCGCGGTCGGTGTACTCCTCGACGGCGCCGATCAGGCCGCGCCCGGCGTTGTTCACCAGGACGTCGATCCGTCCGTGCCGCCGCACCGCCTCTGCGACGACGGCGGGGATCCGCTCCTGGTCGGTGACATCCAGCCGGACCGGGACCAGCCGGTCCGGGTGGGCGGCGGCCAGCTCGGCCAGCGTCTCGGGGCGCCGGGCGGCCGCGACGACGGTGTCGCCGGCCGCCAGGGCGGCCTCCGCGATCGCCTGCCCGAAGCCCGAGTTGGCGCCGGTGACCAGCCAGACCTTGCCGGCGGGGTGCTGTTCGAAGGTGTCGCCCATGATCCGTGATCTCCCGCGATCGTCGTGCGCTGCCTGTCAGTTGACGATCATTTATGACACCGGACGGGGGGATCCGTCCAGGACGGCTCGACGCCGGACGAACGACGGCCCCCGACCGCGGACGGGCGATCGGGGGCCGTGCAGAGCACCTGGACCGCGTTTCCGCGGCCGGGCCGGGTTACGGGAGGTTGCGGGCCATCACGATCCGCTGGACCTGGTTGGTGCCCTCGTAGATCTGCGTGATCTTCGCGTCCCGCATCATCCGC
>NZ_JBEZIQ010000071.1:0-47735 GCF_040651155.1 Kitasatospora sp. NPDC048545 | reverse complement strand
GACGGCTCGGTCACGACGACGCCTCCCCGGCCGGGTCCGGGACGCTGCCGCGCGGCCGGCGGGTGCGGCCGGGGCAGGGCTGGACGGGGGCGGCGTCGGGGCGGTGGTGAGGTCGACTGCCCCCGGGCCGAGCGCCGGTGAGTTTCGGGTGCCACCCGGTGAGTTTCGGGTGTCGGTGCAGGTCCGTGGTTGGTGAGAACGGCCGGGGCTGGGCGGTTCGGGTGTGGGAGGAGCTGCGCCCGCCGAACAACCGCAAGCTTCAATGTCTGCGGTGATCGCCATCATGGGGACATGAGCAACCCGAATCCGGCCACCGGCAGTGTCCGCCGGCTCCACCGCGGCGACCTTGAGGTGGCCCGGCCGGCGGTGACCGGCGCCGAATTGGCCCTGGATACACGCCGACGTCGAGACGGTTCCCGGCTTTGAAGAGTTCCGTCTACTGTTCGCGGAGCAGGAGCGGGCCATCGACGTAGAGGACTGGGAGCAGATCGACGAGTGCTACGTCCGGATCCGCAGTGCGCTCACCATGACGTTTCCCGACGGAAATCCCGTCGCTGAGTTCATGCTGCACATCCACGACGACGGCACCGCCGGCTGGCGCTGGCACGACGAGCCCTTCGACACGGTGAACCGGTGACGCGCTGGGTTCGCTGATTCTGGGACGAGGAAGCCGTCTGCTTCTGCTTTGAGCTGGTCACCGAGGGGCACGTGATCCGGCAGGTCGAGTTGCAGGAGCCCGGAAGCAAGGCTCTGGCCGCCGCGTCGTAGGCGGCCAGGTCGGTGCGCAGCCCGGCGTCGAGAGCGCCGGGAGACCACGGCAGCGGGTGCGGGGCGGGCGGACGACGGCGGACGGCGCCCGCCCGGCACCCGGGACGAGTCCACGCCGAGTGGCGTTGCTCATGCGGCTGCCGACGCCCCGGCCGCCCGGCCGACATCGTCGGCGCCGAGCCACCCACCGCCCACATCGGTTCGACGGCGGGTCTGCCTCGCCGCCGGTACGGGGCCTGCCGAGGTTCGACGGGGGCCGGTGCCCGCAGCTCCGCGCTGACCTCGCGGGTGGTTGGAGCAGGGAGACCGCGGCATGGATCCGCGCAAGGCCCGTCCGGGGCTTTTGCACCAATCCGTGGCACTGTTCGGAAAACCTTGTCGTGCCCGAATCGGACGAATAGCCTCACGCTCATCGACCGACACCATGGAAACGCAGGGCGGAGAATATCAGCCGACCAGGGCATTTCCGTGATCCCGGTTACGAGCGATTCATCTTCGCAGAGGAGCAACCCATGATCGAAAACGGCAACGTCACGCCCGCCGGCGCCTCGGACGAGCAGGACGCCCTGGATCTCGACGACGACGAGCTGGACGGCATCTCCGGCGGCCTTGAGCGCATCTGACAGCAGCCGCCCCGGCCGAGCGGCAGAACCTTCGGGCCCGGTGCGCGGCCGTCCACCCGGATCGGATGCAGGGATGGAAATGCCAATCGACTTTGCGCGCGGAATCTCGGACGCGCGCGAGATGTTGGATCACAGGTGTTCGACGGCCCGCTTCAAGGAAAGGCGCCAAAAACTCGAACAGCTGCTGGAGTTCGATCCGATCCGCGGCGCAGAGCGTCTGGACCGCCTCCTGGCCATCGCCCGGGACCGCGTACCGTACTACCGCGCACTGCAGGGCCGGGAATCCCTCCGGCTGTCCGACTTTCCGCTGACCCGGAAGGCCGACCTACGGGATCATTTCGCCGATCTCATCAGCCGTAAGGCGAACGGCGAGATGGAGCCCGGCCGGCACTTCATCAATCAGACCAGTGGCAGCACGGGCCAGCCGGTCAGGACGCTGACGACCGTGGAGACCGGCGGCATGGCCAACGCCGTCATCCATGAGCGGATCAACAGGTACCTCGAGCTGCCCGAGAGGGGGACGACCCTCAGCGTCGGATTGATGTTCGAGGGGACCAGACTGTTCGAGGCGATGCCGCTTCCCCGGCCCTACGTGCGGTGCAATCTCGGCGGCTTCGACCCCGCGTCTGCGAGGATCGTGGCCGAGTACGAGGCCACCGTCGGCAGATTCCCCGTCGACAAGATCACCGGCACGTCCAGCCGGATCATCGCGCTCGCGCAGTACTGTGGCGAGCGGGCGATCCGGCTCAGGCCCCGGGGGATCATCGCCACCTACGAGCACATGCCGGAAAGCGGGCGGAGGCTGGTCGAGGAGACGTTCGACTGCCCGGTCACGATGTTGTACATGACCTCCGAGACCGGCTACTCCGCCTGGGAGTGCCGCCGTGGGAACATGCACTTCCAGGACGATCTCGTGATGCCCGAGGTCATGCCGACCGGCGCGGAAGGAAAGGAGGTCGTCCTGACCGCCTTGCTCTCTCCGGCGATGCCGGTGATCCGCTACGTGACGGGAGACATGGCTGCGGATACGGTTTCCTGTGACTGCGGCCTCCCCGGGACGGCCATCAGCCGGCTGACGGGCCGCGCCAGGACCAGCCTGATCGGCGTCGACGGGGCGGTGTATTCGCCCTACTCCCTTCTGGCAGCACTCGCGGCGGCCGGAATCCCGGATTTCCAGATCATCCAGGACGAGCCCGGGATCCTGGATCTCGTCATTCCCTTCCGGTCGGATGAGACGGACGCGGTGACGCGGGACATCAACAGCCGGCTTTCGGCATCCTTCGGTCGGCGGCAGGGCTTTCTTCTCCGGCTCCGGCCGTCGGGCCACTTCGTTCTGACGGCGATGGGGAAGCGGAATCCTGTCATCCAACGCCTCCCGGTCCCCCTCGGGCCGGAGCGGACCCGTTATCTGGCGTCCTGAGCGGACCTGTTGTCTGACGCCCTGAGCCCCGGCGCCGGACGGGCTCCTGCGCCTCTGCCGGCCCGCTGTCAGTCCCTCCTGCACACCGCCCGATTGCCACGGAGACGACCGATGACCGACTCGCCTGACCGGCAGCCCGCTGCCGTACCGCTTGCGAGCGGCCGGGACCATGTCGCCCGGCTCCAGGAGGCGCTACGGAGCCTGGACGTGGAGCGGCTCCAGCGATGGGGGCGCCGTCTGGCGGGCGTGCTCAGGGACGGCGGACGTCTGCTCGCGGCCGGAAACGGCGGCTCTGCCGCGGAGGCCCAGCATCTGACGTCCGAGCTGGTCGGACGGCTTCGGGACGATCGCGAGCCGCTGTCGGCGATCTCGCTCCACGCCGAGACGTCCACTCTCACCGCGATCGGCAACGACTACGGCTATGACGAGTCGTTCGCTCGCCAGGTGCGGGCCCACGGCCGCGCGGGCGACATCCTGATCCTGTTGTCCACGTCCGGTCACAGCCGCAACATCCTGCGCGCGGCCGAGGCGGCACAGCGGGCGGGGCTCGAGGTGTGGGCGCTCACCGGGCCGGGGCCCAACCCGCTCACCGGCCTGTGCGATGACGTGGTCACCCTCGACTCGGCATCGACCGCCACCATCCAGGAGGGCCACCTGGTAGCCGTCCACCTCATCTGTGCGGCGGTGGACATCGCGCTGGGCGTCAGCCTGCCGGCCACCGCCCAGGATATCGGGCCCGCCGACACGGCGGAGGGAGACCGTACGGCTCCCCTCGTGGTGATCGGGGACGCCCTGCTCGACCGGGATGTGGTGGGAGTCGTGGAACGGCTCTCGCCCGAAGCACCGGTTCCCGTCGTGGATCAGGTCGAGGTGCGTTCACGCCCCGGCGGCGCCGGGCTCGCGGCCGTCGTCGCCGCTCGGGGCACCCGGCCGGTCGTCCTGGTCACCGCGCTCGCGACTGACCCGGCTGGCCGCGAGCTCGCCCAGCTCCTGCGCGAGCACGGGGTCCAGGTGGTCGACCTGGGCCTGGCCGGGCCCACTCCGGTGAAGTCCCGGGTACGTGCCGACGGCAGGTCCCTGATCATGCTCAGCCAGGCAACCGGGCGGCCCGCTCCCCTGCTACGCCCGCTCAGTGCGCGGGAGCGCACGACGGTGCTCGGCGCGGCGGCGATCCTGGTCTCCGACTACGGACGCGGGGTCAGCGAGGACGCGTCCGTCCGCTCCGCGGTCGAGGCGGCGGTCTCCCGGTGTCCGGTGGTCTGGGACCCGCATCCCCGCGGCGACGTGCCCGTTCCCGGTGTCCGGCTCATCACCCCCAACAGCCGGGAGGCCGCGCACTTCGCGCGGCACGTCGAGGGATCGGGGTTGAGGGCGGACATCGACCGAGGGCTTGAGCTGGTGAGGACCTGGTCCGCGGCGACGGTGGCGGTCACCAGGGGGGCGGACGGCGCCGTTCTGGTGGACGCGTCCGGCACATCGGCGCTGGTGGTGCCCTGCCCGGAGGTTCCGCACGGGGATTCCGCCGGGGCGGGCGACTGCTTCGCCGCCACTGCCGCCGGGCTGCTGGCCGACGGCCGCCTGGTCTCGCAGGCCGTCACCCGGGCGGTTGCCGTCGCAGCCGGGTTCGTCGCGGCCGGAGGCGCCTCGTCCGTCTCGGATCCGCTGCCCGGGGAGGGCGGGATCCGGCCCGGCGCCGATGAGGACGCACTCGCGGTGGTCGCACGGGTTCGGGCCGCCGGTGGGACGGTCGTCGCGACTGGTGGCTGCTTCGACCTTCTGCACACAGGACATGTCGCTCTCCTCGAGCGCGCCCGTCGGCTGGGCGACTGCCTGGTGGTGTGCCTCAACGACGACGAATCGGTCGGTCGGCTGAAGGGCCCGGAGCGTCCGGTGGTCTCCGCCGCCGACCGGGCCGCGGTCCTGCGCTCGCTGGCTTCGGTCGACGGTGTCGTGGTCTTCCCCGAGAACACGCCGGAAGACGCGCTCGAGCGGATCCGTCCGGACATCTACGTGAAGGGCGGCGACTACCGGATCGACGACGTTCCGGAGGCGGCCCTGGTGGAGGGCTGGGGCGGGCGCACGGTCATCCTGCCCTACCTGGACGGCCGGTCCACCACGAACATGATCGACAGGATCGCCCGAGGGACCTCGAGGTGACAGGGCGTCGCGGCGCGCACGTCGAGGGCCCGGCCGAACTGAAGGCCGTCACGGCCCGTCGGGGCGCCGACCGGCCGTCCGAGCGCCCTCGGCTTCGGACGCCAACCCGTCCGTACGCAAGCCGTCTCCACGGAAGGCCCTTCCAGTGCTGATCGTCTTCGACCTGATGGACACCTTGCTCACCGACCCTTACCGGCAAGCCCATGAAGCGGCCTCCGGACTCGGCTTCGCGGAGTTCGACAGCCTCCGCCCGCCAGGGGCCTACCACCGCCTCGAACGGGGCGAGATCTCGGAGGGCGAGTACTGGCGAAGCATCCGAGAATCCGGAATCGCGTTCGACGTCGACGTGTTCCACACGGTCCGGCGCCAGGGTTACCGGTGGCTTCCCGGCATGCGCGAGCTGGTGGCCGACTGCGCGGCCGTGTACCGCACGGTGGTCGGCTCGAACTATCCCGACTGGATCACCGAGATCGGCCGCGATTTTCTGACCGGCCTCGGAGTCGACGTATACGCCTCGTACCGATTCGGTGTTCGCAAACCCTCGGCGGACTTCTTTCTGATGCTGTGCGAGCAATCCGGTGTCACACCCGAGGAACTGGTCCTCGTCGACGACAAGCCCGGGAACACGGCGGCCGTGTTGGCGCTCGGCGGCCGCGGAATAACCTTCACCTCCGCCCCTCAGGCGCGCGAACTCCTCGGGCTCGCGGGCGAAACGCCGCGGGCCTGTCGCCCTCGGCGCGGCCCGGGATGATGTGGCGGCAGAGCAGGCCGAGGCTCGCCCACTCGCCAAGGGCTGTCAGCGGGCTGTCGGAGCCGGCCGCGTGAGCGGGGGCCGCGACCGTGGCCCCGTCGACCCATGCCGCGACTGCCAGCGCACCCGCCGCACGGACACCTCGGCCGGTTTTGTCATCCAACTCATCAGGGATATAGAGGAGTTTGGCTGCATCGGACGGAGGGCCCCGGACACAGCTCCGCCGCCGCGTTCGGGTCGGGCGCCGTGCGCGCCTACGCGCCGGCGCCGGGCAGTCGGGTCGGCACCCACCGGCACGACACGCACCAGGTCGTCTGGGCCCGTAACGGTGTGCCGACCGTGTCGACCGGGGACGGCGAGTGGATCCTGCCGCGACCCGGGCGCTGTGGATCCCGGCCGGCACCCCGCACCAGACCGCCGCCCTGGCCAGCACCGCCATGCGCAGCCTGAACATCAGCCCGGGCCCCGGGCTGCCCGGCTGGTCACTGCCCCAGCCGTTGGCGGTGGGTCCGCTGGTCGCCGTCCTGATCGACCACCTGGCCGGGGCCCTCGCTCCGGAGCACCGGGCCCGGGCCCAGGCCGTCCTGATCGACAACCTGGCGCCGGTCGCCGCCCGCTCGATCGAGGTGCTGATGCCCGCCGGTCCCCGGGCCCTGGACGTCGCCCGTGCCCTGGTCGCCGACCCGGCCGACCCGCGGACCCTCGCCCAGTGGGGGCGTCAGGTCGGGTCCAGCGCAAGGACCCTGGCCCGCGCGTTCGCCGCCGGCATCGGTCTCACCTTCGCCCGCTGGCGCACCGCCGTCCGGCTGCGCGCGGCCCTCGGCCACCTCGCCCGGGGGGAGCCCGTCACCAGGGTCGCGGGCCGCGCCGGCTACGCGACGCCCAGCGCCTTCGTCGCCGCCTTCGTCCGGGAGACCGGCCTCACCCCCGGCAGCTACTTCCACGGCGGTCCGCCGGAGGTCTGAGTCCCGCTCCCGCAGCCCGCAGCCCGCAGCCCGCAGCCCGTACCCGCGCCTGCACCCGCAGCCGGTGGGGCCCGCCGTCGGCCCGACCTGCCGTCGGCCCGGCCCGGCACCGCCGGCGCTCGATTGAGCCATCTGATCACCACGTGGTGGCACGGGACCCGAGCCCAGCGATGGGCACGGTGCGATGCCGAGGCCCAGCTCCATCAGCTGACGCCGGCCGAGGCCGAGCACCTAGCTTGCGATTTTAGGACGCAAAGATTGGCTTCGTAGGTGACAACGGAGAGCGGTTGTCCATGAGTGCCGACAGCAGTTGTTGGCCTGAGTGCCGTGCATCGCCTGTGAGTGTTGAGAGCGCCGAGCCGGGCGTGTCGGGCTGATGAGGACGGGGGCCTCCTCCTGGGCCGTGCGCCTCATGCCATGGTGGTGACCATGAGCAAGGACGAGAGTGCCCTGATGCGACAGTTCCTGGAAGCCGAGATCGCACGGCTGAGCGCCGTCATCGGGCTCACGGGTTCCGATGTGCCCGACTTCGTGCAGCGTGACGGTGCCTGGCCGTTCATGGTCGTCGCCGAGGACGGTGCACTGCGCTACCTCGCCGTGGAGCGGGGGCAGCTGGTCCATGAGCAGGCGACCCGCGACCCCGCCGAACTGCTGTACTGGGCGTTCAGCAGCGCCACATACAGACTCGCCAGCCGATGGGTGCTCAAGCACCCCAGAGACGACGAAGAGCAGCGGGTGACCCGGTGGAGGCGCCAGGCCACCCTGCTCCATGCCATCCATCCCGAGTGGGCCGAGCGTTGGCGGGCAGAGCTGATCGAGCGCCTTTCAGACCGGGACGATCACCAGCTCGTCCCCGCCCTGCCCCCGCCCCCGCTGGTCCTCGATCCCCGCTGAGCCCGCACACCCGGCGGCGCCGGAGGAGTCGGCACCGGTGCCGGGTCGGCTGGGCACCGGCTGTCGAGGACCGCCCGAGCCAGAGGAGCGAGGGCGTGCCCGTCCGCCACGCCGGGCACAACCGAGGTCCCGCCGCAAGCACTCAGGCGCTCTCAGAACCCAGCAACATCGTTCTCCCGTAGCGCGGAGTGCTCTCGGGGCGGAGCGACAAGTGCTCTCGATCCTCACCGACAAAGCCACAAAGATCGGTTAGGTCTGGGTTCTGCTGTTCTCCGGACATGTGAACGGCCTTCGGGTGACGCTGGGTTCTCGCCAGAGATCCAGCTGCACCGGAAGGCCCTGATGGACAGTCTGCAAGACGCCCCTGCCCGAGTCGAGGCGTTGTCCGAGTTATCCAGGTTCCGTGCGGGTCTCCGCGCCTGCTTCACCCGTCGCGGGGATGCCCTGTTCGAGTTGGCGGACGCGATGCTCTGCGCGCAGGGCCCGGTGCGATCGCCGGTAGAGCTGTCCTTGGAGCCGGAGTTCCGCCGCCGACACGGCTCCGTCTACGACGCCCTGGCCCATGGCCAGATGAGCAGTAGCCGCTTGCGGCACCTGCTGATCGGCCTGTCGGCCCCGGCCAGGGCGGGCGAGCCGCTGATGTTCGCGATCGACACCACTCCGCACGCGCCCCGACGCCCAGTACGCCGACGAGCGCATGATGGTGCAGGTCCGCGGCAAGGGCGGGAACCGCTGGCTGCCCGGCTGGCCCTACAGCCTGCTCGTCGGCATCCAGTGGGGCTCCTCCTCCTGGGTCGATCCCATCGAGGCACGCCGGCTGCGGCCCGGCGAGGAGCACACCGACGTCACGATCGACCAGATCACCGGGCTGCTCAAGGACCTGACCGCGACCGGGAAGTGGCAGCCCGGCGACCCGCCGCCACTGGTCCTGCTCGACGCGGGCAACTACGCCACTGACCTCACCCATGCCCTGGCCGGCCATGACGTGCAACTGCTGGTCCGGCTGCGTACCACCCGGGTCTTCTACCTCGACCCCCCGCCTCGGCGGCCGGGACAGATGGGTGCTCCGCCGCGCCACGGCGCGGAGTTCTCCTGCTCCGACCCCGCCAAACGGCACGCCCCCGATTTCGAACGCACGGTGGAGTCCGAGCTGTACGGCACCGTGACCGTCCGTGCCTGGAGCGGGCTGCACCAAAAACTCGGCAGCACCGGCCGCTGGGCCAACTGGCCGCGAGACAAGCAGTTGCCGATCGTGCGCGGCACGGTCCTGCAGGTGGTCGTCGACCATCTGCCCGACGGCCGCAAGCCACCCAAGGACCTGTGGCTGTGGCACGCCGGCCCTGTCCCGGCCGACCCGGACCTGCTCTGGAAGGCCTACCTGCGCCGCTTCGACCAGGAGCACTTCCACCGCTTCGCCAAGGTCTACCTCGGCCTGGCCAGCGCACACCTGAGTTCGGCGGCAGCCACCGACCGGTGGGTGTCCCTGGTCATCGGCGCCTACGCCCAACTACGCCTCGCCCGCCACCTGGTGGACGACCTGCGCCGCCCCTGGCACCCACGCCCCGACCCGGGCAAGCCCCTCAGCCCCTACAAAGTCCGCCTCGGCTTCCGCCGACTCCGCGCACGAATCGGCACACCCGCCGACTCGCCGAAACCCACCCGCCCCGGCCCAGGCCGCCCGAAAGGCTCGAAGAACCGCCCGAAACCCAAGCGACCGCCCCACCGCAAGACCGAACCGACCACCAGCAAACACGCAGAGTGACGACGAAAGCTAAAATCGCAAGCCTAGTGCTGCCACGCAGAAGTTCGTGGAGGGGGTGATCACAGTCGTGGGTGCATGGCAGGCTGCTTCGCATGGTGATCAGTGATTCGTCGCAAGGCGGCGATGAGGTGTTGGTGGTGTGTCCTGATCTGACGGACGCTGAGCTCAACGAGTTGTTCAGCGCGTCGTGGCCAGCTCACAGGCCAACGTCCTTCGCGCCGATGCTGTCCCGCAGTCTGACCTGGGTCGCGGCGCGTCGAGGTGGCCGGCTGATCGGATTCGTCAACGTCGTCGGCGACGGCGGTGCGCACGCCTTCATCCTGGATACGACCGTGCACCCGGATGGGCGCCGGCAGGGGCTCGGGATACGGCTGGTGAAGGCAGCTGCCGACGAGGCGAAGGCACGCGGTGCCGAGTGGTTGCACGTCGACTACGAGCCGCACCTGGAGTCCTTCTATGGTCAGTGCGGATTCCGGCCGACCGCCGCCGGGCTCATGCGGCTTTGAGCGGGCTGCCTTCGTAGGTCCAAGGGTACGGCTTGGCGGTCTCGTTGTGCCCGATGGCGTAAGTCTCCAGCTTGTCGATCAGGTCGTCACGGCCGGTGAAGTCGCCGTGCCGCACGACCCGGCGGGTGAGGGCGGAGAAGAACAGCTCGACCTGGTTGAGCCAAGATGCGTGCGGCGGGGTCAAGCGGACGTGCCAGCGTGGGTGCGCGGCCAGCCAGGCCTTGGTGTGTTTGGCAGTGTGCGAGGAACCGTTGTCAAGCACGACGTGGATCTCCTTGCCAGGGGCGATCACCTGGTCGAGCTGTTCCAGGAATGCGGTGAAGGTCACCGCGTCGTTGCGGGCGATCACTTCGGTGAGCACCTCGCCAGTGCGCACGTCGAGGGCGGCGACCAGGGAGGCGGTGCCGTGGCGCCGGTACTCGAACTCCTGCCGGACGGGCTCGCCCGGTCTTGCGGGACGCCCGGGACGGCGGCGCGAGCGGGCGGCGATCGCGGTCTTCTCGTCGATGGAAAGGACCACCGCTCCCTCGGGCGGGTTGAGGTAGAGGGCGCACACGTCGGCGGCGCGCTGCCAGAAGTCGGGGGTGTCCCGGCGGGTGAGCCAGCCGCGGACCTTGTGCGGTTTCAGGTCCAGGTCGGCCAGGATCCGGCCGACCTGGGAAGCGGAGACCGGTGCGAAGCACGTGCCCGCGACCCGCGGGGCAATGGCTCGGTGCGACCAGATCGCCTCCGGATACGGTGGCGCGCTCGTCGCGGTGGCCACGATCGCCACCCGCACCTCGGGCCCGTACGATCTGGGCCGTCCCGACCGTTCGGCATCGCGCAGGCCGTCCATGCCGTGGGCCGCGAACCGCCCGCGCCACGTGCGTACCGTGTTCACGCTGACCTCCAGCTCCCGGGTGATGGCCCCGTTCGCGAGCCCGTCCGCCGCCGCCAGCACGATCTTCGCCCTCAGCACCGCCCGTACCTCGGACTTCGCCGAGGCCACCGTCCGCACCAGCCGCTCGCGGACCTCCGCCTCCAGCACCACCGCAACCGCCGTCCCCGCCCGCTGCACACCACGCACGGCCAACGATCACGGTGGACCGCCAGCGCACCCGGCAGGATGGAGCCCGTGCCGAAGAACCCCCCGGAATCGATGCAGCACCACCTCCGCCAGCGCCTGAGCCATCATGCCCGGGAGCGGTGGCCGCAGGTTACCGCCATCACGGTCCGCTTCCGTACCGGATTCGCCTATGTGGCAGCCGAATTGGCCGACGGGCAGAGCCTGCCCCTGTGCCGCCTGCGCTTCGCCGGCGTGTTGCATACCTGGGGCTTCGCGCTCTACCTGGCCAGCAGCGACAGCTACAAGGACAACATCCTGCCCAGCGGACTACCCGCCGGCTCCCCGGAAGAAGCCCTCGACTGCGCGGGCGACCTCTACCTCACCGGACTGGCCACCTGATCAACGCCCCTCCACGAACTTCTGCGGAGCAGCACCAGGACTGTCTCAGGGCGTTCCCGCTTGGCTGATTCAGCGGATCCGGGTCGCCGCGACCGGGCGTCCCGCGGAGACCGCCGACATGGTGCTGCCGGCCGACCGGTGGCGCGTCCGCCTGAGGTGGCCCTGGCCGACCGCACCGCCGTGCGGCCGGCCAGGAGTCAGCGGCTACTCGGCAGGCGGGGGGTTCGGCGGCGGCGGGCTGGACGGTCCGGCCGGTGGCGCCTTCGGGCCTCCGATACCTCCGCTACCTCCCGACGCGGGGTTCTGCCCGTCGTCCAGAGTCTCCTCCTCGATCTCCTCGACCACCGGGATCTGATCCGGCGGCGGCATGGGGGGGGTGAAACTTCTGCCGGGTTGGAGCCGCAGCTCCCCGGCGGCGACCGGGCCAGCGGCCCTGCCGGTCATATGGCACGACGCCGCTCATGGCGTCCTCTCCGGGTCGGAAGTGAGGCCACCATCGTCGCGCTCCTGCGGCGGCTGCCGCTGGAGTTCAGCTGTTGTAGGTTCGAGCCCGGACCTCGCGCGGCGGCTCGCCAGGGCAGTCGTCGTGCTCGACCAGCTCCCGCCGCTCGTCAACCGTCCGAATCACCCGGCCACGGACGTACGCGTAGCAGCACGGACAGTGGCCCACGGCAGTCCTGGTCCCGACCGGATTCCCGCCGACGGCAGTCACCTGGTCACCGACCCGCCCGGCAGGACGCGGTACCCGGCCAAGTTGACCTGACCGCGGACCCAGGCATCGGCGCACTCCTCGATCGCGAACTCAAGAGGGCGCACCCCGCTGGTGCCGGCGGTGACCAGGCTGCCGGTCTCGGCGTCCCGGACCACCCACGGGCGCCTACCCCGGTCATCGGCCGGCAGCTGTTCGACGGTGTACCGGGCGCCGGTCCTCTGCGCTCGGGTCAGGCCGTCGCCGTGCCAGACCCGGACGATCGCCTGGCCGCCGCCGACCAGGCCGAGAGGCCAGTCGACGGAGCCGCCGCCGTTCATCATCCGCTCCAGGTCGGCCGTGCTACCGGAGCCGAGCAGCCACTCCATGGCCTGCAGCTCGTAGGAGCTGATCGGCAGCTGGCGGACCGTCTGCCACAGCGCGTCCAGGGCCTCCAGGGCCGGTTTGGTGACGCGCTCCAGGTGGCCATCTACCGAAACGGTCAGGTCGTCATCGATCAACGCGGATCCTCCTCAACGCACGCCGGGTAAGCAACGACAGCCCAACCGAGCGGCGCCGTCTTGGAGCCGGTCGACGTGCAGACGTGGCCGGCCGCAACCATCGGCGGCTCAGGCGAGCCGCAGCTGATGCACGCCTCCCCGTGGAGCCGAGCGGGGCTTATTGACCCCGGGTCGACAACCAGCGTGCTCGGTGTTTCTGTCACGCCCCTAAGCGTCCCCGGCGGCGACCCCCGAAAGTGCCACAACCTGTGGCACCTTCCTCAGACCGCCTTGGCCCACCGCGCGAACTGGAGCAACTGCTCGTCCCGACCACGAGACAGCCGGACCAGCGTGGCCAGCTCGGCCCGGACCTGGCCGTGCTCTCGTACGTGCTGCGGTGCGATCCGCCTCGCGACCAGCAGCGACTCCTTCGCGTGCTGCGGGCGCCCGAGGAGCATCTGCGCCCGGCCGAGGTCGATGTAGTAGTGGCTCCTGCGTTCGGCCGGTAGCTCTCTCGGCGGCGCCCAGCGCGTGGCTGCCGTTACCGCGTCATGGAGGTCTTGCTGCTCGCCGAGCTCGACCGCGACCGCCAGCCGGTGGATCTCCAGGCTGTCCGGGCCGACTGCGGTGCCGTCGTAGAGCCGCTCCCGGACTCGCCGGGCCAGTACCTCGGCGTCCCGCAGGTGCTCGCGCGCCTCATCCGCGCGCCTCATCCGTCCAGCCGCGACGGCTGCCCGCATGTGCAGGGCGGCGGCAGCTGCGGCGAGCGGCTCCGTCGTCGGCGCCGGCATCCGATCGACCGCAGCCCGAAGCGACCGCAGGCCGGGGCTGAGTTGACCGGTCGAGAAGTAGACCTCCATTCGGACATACGCGGCCGTGGCCTCCAAAGCCGGGTCGCCGGCGATTCCTGCTGCCCACCGCATCAGCTCGACCAGGCGAGCGCTCAGGTCCCGGTAGCCGTACTTGTAGGCCACAGCGTCCGCCGACCTGATCGCCAGCGCGAGGAGGCGGGCGGTTTGCTCGCGGTCCGCTCCCTGTGCGTGGTCGACCGCCCGGAAAAGCTCGTCCAGCAGCGGGGGCGTCTCCTCAGCGAGGCGCGCGTATTGCGACTGCACCCGGTACTCGACCGCCAGATCGACGGCTGCGGCGAGCTGAGGGAACGGTCGTACTGGGCCATCGTCTGGCAGGTCGTACGCGGCGATCACCCGCTGCAGCTCGGGGACGGCCTGGTGGACCCGGCTGTCGGTGCGGCGGGGGCCACCCAGCAACTCCTCCGGCGTGGTCTGGACTGCCCGCGCGAGGGCGTCGAGGACAGCGTCGGAGGGCCAGCGCTCGCCGCCCTCGGTCTTGCGGATCATGCTGATGCTCACGCCGGAGACGTCGCAGACCTGACGGCGAGTCAATCCAGCAGCGTGCCGCGCGGTTTCGATGCGCTGACCGAGTGCGGCAGCGGTGGTTCCGGGAATAGTGTGGCTCCGTTCCGTGGTCGCACTCGGAACGGTACCGGCGCCCGTGCGGGAGCTGGGCGGATTCGCCCCGGCGGCCATGCCGCCGGGGCGGTCCTGCTACAGGCTGGCCAGCAGCTTGGCCAGCTCGGTCAGCGAGTTCACGGTCCAGTCCGCGTCCGGCGCGCTGGTTGTGAGGCCGATCGGACCTCGGCGGAGGTGTGCGGCTTGCAGGCCTGCCGCCTTGGCCGGTGCCACATCATTCGCCGGGTGGTCGCCCACGTACACGATCTCGTGAGGCTCACCCGGTGCCCACACCGTCACCCGCCCGAAGAATCCGGGATTGGGCTTCGAGACGCCCCACTCTGCCGAGGTTGCGATGGCATCGGCCGGCAGATCGAGGCCACGCAGCAGAGAGGACACCGCAGCGTTCTGGTTGCCCGCGATGCCCACCCACAGGCCAGCCTCACGCAGCCGGGACAGCGCCGGGCGCACGTCTGGGTAGAGGTCCGTCTCATCGAGGTAGTCGCCCTGGCCGGTCGCCTGTCGGGCACGCCACTCGGCGCCTACGTCGACGCCAGGTTTGATGATCCGGATCGCGTCCGCGTTGTCGCGACCCTCGGCTACTACCTTGCCCACCAGGGCCGACAGCGTGTGCTGCGGAACCCCGAGCCACCGGGCCCAGTCCCCCCAGTACCGGGTGTCACTCGTCAGGGTCTCACCGATGTCGAACACCACAGAGCGCATGGGCCGAGCCTACGGGAGTGTGCCGATCGCTCTCTCGTACGATTGGGTGCATGCCCAAGAGCCTGCCCCTGCCGGATGACCTGCTGCCCCTCCGTGTCGCCGTGGTTGAGGCCGACCGGGCGATGATCGCGGCACGGGAGAGCGGCGACGACGTTGACGCCGCGCGCGAGACCTACGTGGAACGCTCCCTCGTCCTGCGTGCCCACCCGATCTGAGAGCAGGCCCGCACTGCTGCCGAGCCGTGCCACGCCCAGACGTGGCCGGCCAGCCTCGACGCAGCGAAGAAGGCGCTCGACGCCGAGCAGGCCAGCGAGGCCACCTGATCCTCGGGCATTATGGCCAGCACGGAGCGATGGGAAATGGTCGAGCTGCACGGCGGCCCACTCGACGGTTACCAGGCCGTCGTGAACACTGCCGACCCCGACCCGGGCACCGCGCTCACCAGCCGCACAGCCGGTACACCGGCGGCCGCAGCTGGTACCGGCCGGACCAACACCGTGTACGCGCCAAGCAGGCCCAGCGCCACGGTCACGGTCATCACGTGCCGGCCGATCCGGGTACGGCGCCACGGCGCCCGCAGGTGGTAAGTGACCGCCGCGAACACCGAGGTGACGGCCAGTAAGGCGGACGCCGCCCAGTTCACGAGCTGGTCAGCAGACAAGTGACCCGTCAGCGGCCTCCCTGTGGAACGTCTACGAGGCCTTCGCCACGCCCGGCCGCGTCCACGCCCAGGTCGCCGCTACCTCTGGACCGCCCGGGCGTCACCCGCTCCCCGGGCGGCTGGGCCCGCCCCACCAAGACCTTCGCCCTCGGCCTCGGCTGCGAACTCCGCCACGCCGGACGGCTCGTCTACTCGGCGGGACTCGATCTCGGCGACGAGACCGCCGCCACGCCGATCGGCCTCGGCTGCAAGGTCTGCGACCGCCCCGCCTGCCCGCAGCGCTCCGCACCCGCCATCGGCCGCCCGCTCGCGGTCGACGGGCACACCAGCACCTTCGTCCCGTACCCGGCGGTGCCCGCGCCCCGGCACTGACCTTCGGGCCGCTGCGCCCGCCCGCTCTGCCCGCCGGCCGGGCCGAAACCGCGGTGCGCCCGGGCCGCGGTCACCGGTACCGTCCGCGGGTGACCCGTCGAACTCCCCCGCGCCCCGTGCCGGTCGAAGAGCAGTTTCCCGAGGTCGTCCCCTTCCGCCGGGAGGCCGTGCGACTGCACCCGCGAGCGGGCCGGCCGGCCCCCGGTGACAGCTCGGTCGGCGGCCCGCTGCTGTGGCCGGCGCGGGAGCCGTGGCCGGACTGCCCGGAGCACCCGGGGTCGCCGATGGTCGCGGTCGTGCAGGTCCGCCGTGCCGACGTGCCCGACCTCGTGCCCTTCCCGGAGGGGCGGGACCTGCTCCAGGTGCTGTGGTGCCCGCGCGCCCACGATGGCCAGTGGGTCGTCCCGCTGGTCCGCTGGCGGTCCGCGGCGGAAGTCGGCGAGGTGCGGCAGGCCCCGCCGGTACCGCCGGAGGCCCGGTACGGTCAGGTGCCGCGGCCGTGCGTCGTCCATCCGGAACCGGTCACGGAGTATCCCAGCTGGGACCTGCCGGACGCGCTCTGGGACGCCCTGGAACCCCGCTTCGAGCAGGTGGAGGCGGAGACGGGCTGGGACTACCAGTTCCACCTGTCCACCGCGCCGGGCATCAAGCTGGGCGGCTACCCGGGCTGGTGCCAGGAACCGCGGTGGCCGCACTGTCCGACCTGCCGGGCACCGATGGACCACCTGCTGACCGTGGACAGCACCGAGGATCACGACTGCCGGCTGACGTGGACACCGGTCGAGGACCGCGACCTCCGCCGGCAGGGTGCGGACCTGAGCCTCGGCGACCTGGGCGGGGTGTACCTGTTCGAGTGCCGCGCGTGCCCCGGCCGCCCGTTCGCCCACCGCTACGACGCCTGAACGGCCGTCGCGCGCCGGTGCGGCCGGTGCGCGGCGGCCGGTGTCCCGGTCGGCGGTCCCGCAGGACTCAGCCCCGGAAGGCCGCCGCGTGTTCGGCGGCCCAGGTGGCGAAGGTCAGGGCGGGGCGTCCCAGGAGCCGCGGGACGGTGTCCGTCGTCGGGCCCGGCTGCTCCAGGCAGGCGGCCGCGTAGCCGATCAGGCGGTCGGGCACATCCTCGGGCAGCCCCTGGGCGAGCATCGCCCGGCGCAGTTCCTCGGGCGGCACTTCCGCGAACGCCAGCTCCCTGCCGATGGCTTCGCCGATGAGCCGGGCCCTGTCCCGTTGGGTGAGCGACTCGGGCCCGGTGAGTGCGTACGCACGGCCCGCGTGGGTGGGGTCCACGAGTGCCCGGACGGCGACCTCGGCGATGTCCCGTTGGTGGACGGGGGAGGTGGCTGCGTCGCCGTGCACGCCCCGGACGAGGCCGGTCGCGCGGATCTGCGGTGCCCAGGCGAGGGCGTTGGCGTCGAAGTCGGCGCACCGCAGGAACGTCCACTGCAGCCCGGAGGCCCTGGCTGCGGCCTCGACCCGCTCGAACTCCTCGGCGAAGCGCCGGTACCCCCCGCCGTACTCGACCGTGACGGCCGACAGCACCACCACGCGCCGCACGCCGTGCTCGGCCGCCAGCGCCAGCAGCTCGGCACTCGCACCGCCGACGGCGCGCGGGCTGAGCAGGAGGGCCTCCACGCCGTCCAGCGCCGAGGCCAGCGACTGCGGCCTGGACGGATCGCCGACGACCGGCCGAACACCGTCGGCCGGCCCGCCGGCGGCCGGATCGCGGGTGACTGCGGCGACCTCGCATCGCTGCGCCGCCAGGTGTTCCACCACGGTGCGACCGACGGTTCCGGTCGCGCCAGTGACCATGATCATGTGCAGACTCCTGTCCGGAAGGCAGGTGGCACCTCGTGCCCCTGTGGCCCTGATGGGCGGTCGTACCGTCGGCGTTCCGATCGCCGGCGTGGTGCTGTGCGGTTCCGACGGTGGCTTCGACACCGGTGACGCGGGTGGTCGGGCCTGCCGCCGGGTTCCCGGCCCGCCGCCGGTCCGCAGGTGACGGCGCGTCGCCTCAGTCGGCGTCGCGGGCGTGACGGTCGAGGTGCCGGCGCAGGAACGAGATCTCCGCTTCGACGGCCTGTTCGTGCGATTCGAGGAACGGGGCGTAGTGGCGGCCGGACAGCCGGACGACCTCGGCGTGCGGCGCGCTCCGGGCCGCGCGGACGGCGGGGCCGGGGAGCGCGCTCTGGTCCTGGTCGCAGACGACCACCAGCAGCGGGCACCTGATCCGGGGGGCGTGGCGCCCGGGCCGGTACCCGCCGATCTGCAGGGCCAGGCGTGCTGCGACGGTCTGCTCCCAGTTCGCGTGGCGACGGTCGGGATCGAGCGCCCGGTCGCAGTCCATGGCGTCGGCCGTGGTGAGGGAGGCGACGGCGCCGCGCGGTCCGGCGGTCGGGACCAGCAGCGGCGGGCGTCCGACGAGGCTGCCGAGCGCGTCGGCGACGCCCCGGCCGAGGAGCCGCAGCAGGGCGAGGGGCGTCATGGAGCGCAGCGCGTGGGGGGCGACGGCGCGGGCGTCGACCAGCGGGGTCTGGGCGATCGCGCAGGCCAGTCGCGGGTGTTCGGCCGCGACCCGGAAGACGTGGCCGCCCGCGAGCGAGAAGCCCCAGACGGAGATCGCGTCCGGGTCGACGTCGGGGAGACCGGCGGCGAAGTCGATCGCGGCGTGCCAGTCGGCGACCTGCTCGTCGACGCGGAGGATCTGGCGCGGAAGGCCCCCGCTCTCTCCGAACCGGCGGTGGTCGAAGGCGAGGACGGCGAAACCGGCGTCGTTGAACCGTGCGGCGAACAGGTCCGTGGCCGGTTCCTTCGTCACCGAGGTTCCGCCGGCCATGATGACGCAGCCGCCGTTGGACCCCGGGTAGTGCCAGGCGGCGCACGAGGTGTCGCCGCTGGCGAAGCGTACTGCTTTTCGTTGCGTGAGCGTGGGCACGTCGGCCTCCGTGGTGGATCTGTCTCTCGGGGTGCTGTGGAGCTGCGGGCCTGCGGTGTGGTCGCACCGCAGGCCCGCTCCTCCCGGGCGCCGGTGGCGGCGCGGGGGTGCTGACGGTCAGCCGGTGAGGCCGGGGAACCAGATGCGCGGGTCGAGGATCACGGGTTGCTCCTTTCCGGGGCTCGGGTCCGCCGACGTCGGTCGGGGACGGGCGGAGCGGATGACCTCCATGGTTGGGGTGTCGTCCGCGGAACGGGCGCCGCGAGGCCACGGAATGGGCGAAACTCTCGTTCATGGCACGTGAATCGACGAATTCCGTACTGAGCCTCCCGGACCAGCGGCTGGTGGCCGCGTTGCAGTGGGACGGCCGCCTCACCGCCGAGCGGGCGGCCCACGCGCTGGGGCTCAGCCCGGCCACCGTCCGCCGCCGCCTGCACGCGCTCGGCGCCGACGGCACCGTGCGCGTGGTCGTCTCGCCGGTGGCGCGACCGCGCAACGGGGGCTCGGCCGGAGCCCTGTTCCTGCGCATCCGGGTCCTGCGGGGAAAGCTCGACACGATCGTGGCCGCGCTCGCGGCACGCGAGGACATCCCCTTCATCGACATCACCACGTCGGGTGACGAGATCTTCGCGGTCGCCCGTACCGAGCCGGGCTCACGGGACCAGTTGGTCTTCCGTCAACTGCCCTCGACCCAGGCGGTGACCTCCCTGGAGAGCGCCACGATCCTGCACGTCTTCCGGCTCACCTCCGAGTGGCGCCACCAGGTGCTGACCGCGGCCGAGCGCGAGGCGCTCGGCCCGGGCGCGCCGGCCGCCGGGGCGACGGCCGCCACGTCGCCGGGCCCGTACGGCGTCGACACCGATGCCTTGGAACAGGCCCTCATCGACGCCCTCACGCCCGACGCGCGCCTGAGCGCGGTGGCACTGGCCGAGCGCACCGGTCACCCGGAGAGCACGGTGCGCCGACGCCTCGCCCACCTGGCGGCCGAAGGCCGTCTGGTCACCCAGGTCCTGGTCGACCCCCGCCGCCTCGGGCTGCCCATCGAAGCCAAGTTCCTGCTGCAGGTGGCCCCGGACCACCTGGCCGCCGCCGGGCAGGCGCTGGCCGACCACCCCGCGGTGCACGGCGCGTTCGCGACGTCGGGTCCTTCCAACCTGCACGCGGCCGCGTACTTCCCGGATCTGGCGACCCTCTACACCTTCCTCTCCCACGACCTGGTCGGGCTGGGCATCACCCACGTCGAGACGGCCGTCGTCAGTCACGCCGCCAAACGCACTCCGATGCCGGTCCGACCGGTCCCGTCGGGGTGAGGGCCCACCGGACCGTACGCCCGGGTGGGCGAACGGGGCGGGCCCTTCCGGGGTGACCGGTACCGCGCCGCCCGGGGCCGGGGCTCGGGACGCGGTACCGGTCGGGACGGTCCGGGTGGGGACGGCGCCGCCGGGCCCGGTGTCGGCGACCGGACGGGGCGTCAGCCGACCCGGTGCAGCCGGATCAGGCGGCTGGCGTGGTCGCCGGCGGGCAGGTCCAGGTCGATGCCGCGGTTGCGGAGGACAGCGCCGTCGTGCACCCGGCCGGTGTCCGGGTCGCGGTAGCGGTGCCCGGTGTGGAGGGCGGGCAGGCGCAGCGGGGCGGGGTGGTGGCCGAAGCGGGTGGTCGGGCGCCAGGCGAGGACTGCGTGCTCGGTGTCGTCCGGGGCGGCGTAGTGGACGGCGGTGAGTCCGTCGTGGCCGGTGAGCCGGTGCTGGAGGCCGTGCTGCACGAGTGGCCGGATCCGCTTGTACTCGGCGACCAGGCGGGCGGCCTCGGCGAGTTCGTCCGGTGTCCACCGGGTGAGGTCGCCGCCGAGGCCGAGGGCCCCGGCCATGGCGACGTGGAAGCGGAAGCGCAGGGGCGTGGTGCGGCCGGTGATGCCGTTCGGTGAGTCGGTGACCCAGGAGGCCATGGTGTGGGCGGGGAAGAGCTGGCTGAAGCCGTGCTGGACGGAGATCCGGTCGACCGGGTCGGTGTTGTCGGAGGTCCAGGCCTGGTCGGTCCGGGCGAGGACGGCGAGGTCGACGCGGCCGCCGCCGCCGGCGCAGGCCTCGATCCGCAGGCCGGGGTGGTCGGCGCGCAGCCGGTCCATGATCCGGTGGACGGCCCGGGTGTGGTCGATCCACCGCCGGTCGGGGTCCGGGTGGACGGATCGGCCGGTGTCGGTGAAGGGGCGGTTGGCGTCCCACTTGAGCCAGTCCACGTCGTTCTCGGTGACCAGCCGGTCGAGGGTCGACCGCACCCAGTCCTCGACGTCGGGGCGGGCGAGGTCGAGGACGAGCTGGTGGCGCAGTTCGGTCGTGTCCCGGGTGGGTGCGTGGAGCACCCAGTCGGGGTGGGCGCGGTACAGGTCGCTGTCGGCGTTGACCATCTCCGGTTCCACCCACACGCCGAACGCCATGCCGTGGCCGTGGACGTGGTCGGCGAGCGGTCGCAGGCCGTCGGGGAAGGCCCCGGGCCTGGGCGTCCAGTCCCCGAGGCCGGCGCGGTCGTCGGTGCGGGCACCGAACCAGCCGTCGTCCAGGACGAAGAGTTCGACGCCGAGCCCGGCGGCGAGGTCGGCGAGGCGGCACTGGCCGGCCTGGTCGACGGCGAAGCCGGTGGCTTCCCAGGAGTTGTACAGGACGGGCCGGTCGCGGTCGGGTTCGGGCAGGACGGCCGTCCGGACGTGGGCGTGCCAGGCGCGGCTCGCCCCGCCGAAGCCGTCGGGGGTGTAGAGGCCGGCGAAGACCGGGGTGTGCAGGGTCTCGCCCGGTTGCAGGGCCCAGCTGAGCCCCTCGTGGCCGAAGCCGCCGGTCCAGGTGGTGCGGCCGACCGGGTCCCGGTGCACGGTGATGCGCCAGCTCCCGCTCCAGGCGAGCGCGGTGCTCCACACGTCGCCCTGCTCCTCGGTGGCGGATCCGTCGTCGAGGGCCAGCCAGGGGCCGGCGTGGTGGCCGGTGATGCCCCGGCGGCTGGTGAGGACGGTTTCGGCGACCGGGAGCCGGTCGCGGTGCAGCTGGAACTCGCTGGCCCAGCCGCCGACCAGGTGACTGAGCCGGTAGTCGGGCAGGCGCGGAGCGGTCCAGGACGCCGAGTCGAGGCGTCGGACCGTGATCGGGCCGGCGCCGCTCTCCGCGGTGCCGGTGTGGGTGAGTTCGGTCCAGCGTTCGATCACGTCGCTGTCGGGCCGTACCCGGTAGCAGAGTTCGGCGGCCAGCGGGTAGTGACGGTCGGTCAGGAGGAGTCGTAGCTCGCCGCCGTCGACGCGGTGGCCGCGGAAGTGCCACTGGGCGCCCGAGGTGCCGTCGGGGAAGCGCACCTGGAGGCCTGCCGGGCCGAAGCGGGCGCCGGTCTGGATGCCGAGTTCGTCGGGGGCCGCGTCGTCCTCGAAGCTGCTGTCGGCGGGGGAGTGGGGGTGCGGCAGTTCGAGGGCGTCGAGGGGCGGCCCCCAGTGGACGTGGCGGGGGCTGCCGTCGGCGCCGACGCGTACGGCGTAGACGCTGTTCGGCGTGCGCAGGACGGCGGTGCCGTGGTCGGTGTCGAAGGAGACGGCGGGAGGGGTGGTGGGCACGGGTGTCCCCCAGGGAGGAGGTGGGTGGTCGGACCGGGGCGGGGCGGCGGGGCGGGCGTCCGGGCGGGTCCTGGTGCGGGTGGTGGGCACGTGGGTGGCCCGAGATTAGGTCCGGCGGACTGTCCAAATCAATACTGGAAGAAGTTATTTATTTGTCGTAGGTTGCAGCCGTGTTCCCCACCCATGTCCAGCCCTTGGTCACCGCGCCGGCCGAGACGTCGATGCTCGCCCTCCTGTTGACCGAAGGCCCCCTCAGCCGGGTCGAACTGGCCCGTCGCACCGGCCTGTCGTCCACCGCCGTCACCAAGGCCGCCCGGCCGCTCATCGACGACGGCTACCTGCACGAACTCCCCCCGGAACGCACCGCCCCGGGCGCCGGACGGCCCGTCAACCCCCTGGCCGTCACCGCGGACCGGGAGTTCTTCGTCGGGGTCAAGATCAGCGCGGAGGCCCTGTTCGGCACGGTCTGCGACCTGCGGGCCGGACTGCGGGCCACCGCCGAGCGCAGGCTGGGCGAGGACCGCGGCCCGGCCGCCGTGTGCGCCCTGGTCGGCGAACTCGTGGAGCTCCTGCTCGACGCGGACCCGGCGTTCCGGGAGCGCACCCGCCACCTCGGGATCGCGGTCTCCGGCGACGTCGACCGCACCGCCGGCCGGGTCCGCTACTCCGTCCTCCCCGGGTGGCAGGACGTCCCGCTCGCCGAGACGGTGGCGCGGGCGACCGGCCTGAGCGTCACCGCCGAGAACGACGTCAAGGCCCTCACCGCGGCCGAACACTGGTTCGGCGAGGGCATCGGCACCGAGTACTTCGCGCTGGTCACGATCGGTGCGGGGATCGGCTCCGGCCTGGTCGTCAACGGCCGGCTGATCGCCGGGGCGTACGGCGTCGCCGGCGAGATGGGGCACATCTGCATCGACCCGGCCGGACCGCTCTGCCACTGCGGCCAGACCGGCTGCGTGGAGGCGATCGCCTCCAGCGACGCCATCCTGGCCGCCGTCCGCGACGCCACCGGTGACGCGGACCTCGACTTCGACGGCGCCGTCCGCCTCGCCCGCGGCGGAGACCCCGCCGCCCGCGAGGCCTTCGCCCGGGCGGGACGGGCGATCGGCACCGGAATCGCCACCCTGGTCAGCCTGCTCGGCCCCGAACGGGTCGTCGTGACCGGGGAGGGCCTCGACACCTACGACCTCTTCGGCGTGCACATCAGGGACGCGTACGCCGCCCACTGCTTCAAGGCCGCCGCGAAGTGCCCGCTGACGCTGCGTCCGCTCCCCTGGGAGGAATGGGCCAGAGGCGCCGCCGTCCTGGGCATCCAGGCGCTCTTCCCGTAAGGCACGGCACCACCCTGACGGCCCCGCACACGCGGGAGCCCGGCCAGTGCACCACCACATCGCACCGGACTCCCGGCCGGTGTCCGCGCAATGCCCGGCAGCGACCGACGGCAGCGACCGACGGTCGCAACCGTCGCCGGCACCCGACAGCGGACACCCACCGGGGGCGGACCCACCCGCACCGGACGGCGGACACCCGCCCGGGACGGACCCACCCGTACCCCCACCCTCGAGGATGCGATATGAGCGCACACGCATCGCAGCTCAGCCGACGCGGATTCCTCAGCGGCTCGCTGCTCTTCGTCGCCGGCGCCGCGGTCGGCTGCAGCACCGACCCGACCGGCGGCGGCTCCTCCGGCGCCAGGACCACGCTGAACGTCTGGTTCCACGCCTACGGCGAGGCCGGGACCCAGCAGGCCGCCACCCGCTACGCCGAGGCCTTCACCAAGGCCCACCCCGACATCGCGGTCAAGGTCACCTGGGTCCCGGGCGACTACACCGGCAAGCTCAACGCGACCCTCCTCACCGACGGCGCCCCCGACGTCTTCGAGATCGGCGACTTCAGCGCGGCCATGGCCCGGCGCGGCCAGATAGCCCCGCTCGACGACCTGTACGGCACCGCCGCACCGGACTTCAACCCGGGCGACCTCGCCTACGTGACCGTCGACGGCAAGCCCCACGGCGTCAAGATGGTCGACGACGTCGTGATGCTCTACTACCGCAAGAGCGTCCTCGCCAAGGCGGGCATCAACCCTCCCGCCACCTTCGACGAACTGGTCGCCGCGGCCAAGGCGCTCACCACCAGGAACGGCAAGGGCCTGTTCGTCGGCAACGACGGTATCGGTGACACCCCGTTGCTGGCGGTGCTCTCCAACGGCGGCGACCTGGTCACCGACGGCAGGGTCGGGTACGCCTCCCCGCAGGCCGTCGAGGCGGTCACCGGCCTCAAGCGGCTGCACGACGACCAGTCCCTGCAACTCGGCTTCACCACCGACTGGTGGGACCCGTCCGCCCTGGTCCAGGACGTCGTCCCGATCCAGTGGTGCGGCCTGTGGGCGATGCCCGCGATCAGGACCGCGCTCGGCGACGACTTCGGCGTCCTGCCCTGGCCGGCCTTCAAGCCGGGCGGCCGCCCGGTGGTGCGGGTCGGCGGCTGGACCAGCTGCGTCAACGCCAAGAGCAGGCACGTGGACGCGGCCAAGCGGTTCGTCCAGTGGCTCTGGGTCGAACAGACCGACCTCCAGAAGGACTTCGCGGAGAGCTACGGCTTCCACATCCCGCCGCGCACCTCGGTCGCCGCCGCCGCGGACAAGCTCGCCCAGGGCCCTGCCAAGGAGACCCTCGCGCTCGCCGCCCAGTACGGCAGGAACAACCCGAACCTCTGGGACAGCACGGTCTCCACCCCGTTCAACGCGGCCGCCGCCAAGATCGTCTCCGGACAGGGCGACCCCGCCCGACTCCTTGCCGAAGCGGCCGCGCAGGCCCAGACCTCCGTGGACAGGCAGCACAGCGGATGAACGCCACCCCGGACAGCACCCGGAGTTTCGGGCGTGCCGCGTCACCCGCGACGCAACCGTGGGTCCATGCCCCGGCCCGCCGCCCCGGGCGTGCCGACCGGCGCGCCTGGGGAGCGTTCGCCCTGCTCGCAGGCCCGATGCTGATCGGCCTCGGGACCTTCAAGTACGTTGCCATCGGCTGGAGTTTCCTGCTCAGCCTCAGCGACGCCCACGGGACCATCGCCCTCGGCCACTGGGTGGGCCTGGACAACTACCGGCACCTGCTCGCCGACCCGGCCTTCCGTTCCTCGCTGGTCCGGATCGTGCTCTTCACCCTCGCCATCGTGCCGGTCACCTTCGCCGTCTCGCTCGGCCTCGCGCTGCTCGTGCACCGCGTCCGGCGCGGTCGGGCGGTGGTGCGCACCGCCTTCCTGATCCCGGCCGCCGTGTCCTACGTCGCGGCGTCCCTGCTGTGGAAGATGTGCCTGTTCAACGGCCTGCCGGCGGGCATCGCCAACACGGTCGGCGGCTGGTTCGGGATGGCCGCCGTCCCCTGGCTGCAGACCACCGACCCCCCGCTCTACTGGATCGTCCTGGTCACCCTCCGGCTGTGGCTCCAGGTCGGCTTCTACATGGTGCTCTTCCTGGCCGGCCTGCAGGCCGTCCCCCGGGACGTGTACGAGGCCGCGGCCCTGGACGGCGCCACCGGTCTGCGGCTGCTGCGGCGGATCACCCTGCCCATGCTGCGCAACACCTCCGTCACGGTGCTCATGCTCCAGTTCATCGCCGCCTTCCAGGCCTTCGACGAGTTCTACAACCTGTTCAACAGCGGTCTGTCGGGCGGCGGCACCGCGCCCGTGCGGACCCCGCTGGTCTACCTGTACGACACCGCGATGGGCGCCCAGGACTACGGCCTCGGATCGGCGGGGGCCTTCGTCCTCACCGCGCTGATCGTGGCCGTGACCCTGGTCCAGGGCCGGCTGACCGGCTTCGGCAAGGGCGGGGAGTGAACCGGCCGTGACGAACAACCCGTTCGGGCGCCTGCGCCCCGGCGCGCGCGGCCTGCTGGTGGGCCTGCTGACGGCGGTCTTCCTGACGCCGTTCTACCTGATGCTGCGCAACGCACTGATGGACTCCAGGGGCCTGGCCTCGCCCCGGTGGACCTGGTGGCCCTCGCCCATGCACTGGGAGAACTTCACCGCGCTCCTCGACGACCCGACCCTGCACATGGGCCGGGCCCTCGGGAACTCGCTGCTGATCGCCGGGATCACCGCCCCGGTCTCGACGCTCCTGGCCTCCGCCGCCGGGTACGCCTTCGCACGGATCCCGGTGCCCGGACGCGGCGTGCTGCTGGCCCTGGTGGTGGCCACGCTGATGATCCCCGGCTCGGTCACCTTCGTGCCCACCTTCGTGGTGGTCGGCTCGATGGGCGGGGTCAACACGCTGTGGGGCCTCATCGCACCCGGCCTGTTCAACCCGTTCGCGGTCCTGCTGTTCCGCAACTTCTACCTGCAGTTCCCGGCCGAGATCGAGGAGGCCGGGCGGCTGGACGGGCTCGGCTGGTTCGGGCTCTACCGGCGGATCGCCCTCCCGGCCTCGGGCGCGATGCTCGCCTCCCTCGGCGCGCTCGCCTTCATCGACAGCTGGAACGCCTTCCTGTGGCCGCTGGTCATCGGACAGGACCCGTCCAGCTGGACCGCCCAGATCGCGCTGTCCACCTTCCTCACCTCGCAGACCATCAACCTGCCCGGCCTGTTCGCCGGCGCCGTCGTGACCGTCGCCCCGCTGGTGGCGATGTTCCTCATCGCCCAGCGGTACATCGTCGAAGGCATCGCCACCAGCGGCCTCAAGGGCTGAACCGCCCGCAACCCCCCGCAACCGCCCGCCCCGAGGGCCGAACCGCCCCCCCAGACACCCCGGACGTCGTGAGCCGGGGTCCGCACCACCCCGCTCCTCCCTCACCCCACCAGAAGACCGGAGGGAAACCCTCATGCGATCCGTCCGACCCGCCCCGCGCGGCCTGCCCGCGGTGCTCGTCACCACCGCCCTGCTGGTCCTGTCCGCCCCCGGCGCCGTCGCCGCGCCGACCACCGGCACCGCGACCGCGAGCGCCACCGCCTCCGCCACCGCCTCAGCCCCCGTCGCGATGACGGGAGCCCAACTCGCCGCCTCCTGGACCGGACCGCTGTCCACCCGGGGCCGGTACGTCGTCGACGCGAACGGCGAGCGCTTCAAGCTCAAGGCGAGCAACTGGGCCGGCGCCCAGGGCACGTGGGAGGGCAGCGGCGCCGTCGACGACCCGGCGAACAACCAGGCCGGGCAGGTCTCCCACAACATCCCGCTCGGCCTGGACCGCACCCCGATCAGCCGGATCGTGTCCGACTTCCACGCGGTGGGCGTCAACAGCATCCGGCTGCCCTTCGCCAACGCGATGATCCACGACACGGTGGCCGTCCCGGACTCCGCCGTCGCCGCCAACCCGCAGCTCAGGGGCATGACCCCGCTCCAGGTGTACGACGCCGTCGTCGCCGCGCTGACCGCGGACGGCTTCGCCGTCATCCTCAACAACCACACCACGAGCTACCGCTTCTGCTGCGCCCTGGACGGCAACGAGCGCTGGAACAGCGGCCAGTCCACGCAGCAGTGGATCGACGACTGGGTGTTCCTGGTCAACCGGTACAAGGGCAACAAGCGGGTGGCCGGCGCCGACCTGCGCAACGAGGTCCGGCGCGACACCTGGGACGACCCGAACTGGGGGTGGGGCGACGACCACGACCTCTACGCCGCGTTCGAGCAGGCCGGCAACAGGATCCTCGAAGCCGACCCCGACATGCTGATCATCATGGAGGGCATCAACTGGCAGGGCATCCCCTCCGGGATGTTCAGCCACGGCCGCCCGATGCTCACCCCGGTCCGCACCCTCTCCAACACCCTGATCGACTCCGGCAAGCTCGTCTACTCCGCGCACTTCTACGCGTACACCGGCCCCAACCACACCGGCGCGAGCGGCGGCTGGCAGAACGGCGAGACCAACGACCCGCGCTACCAGGACCTCACCCCCGAGCAGCTCGTCCAGGTCGTGAACGACGAGGCCCTGTTCGTCACGCAGTCCGGACAGCACTTCACCGCACCCGTGTGGATCAGCGAGTTCGGCGCAGGCGGCCGCGGCTCCGACAACGCCAAGGAGAAGGACTGGTTCGACCGCTTCACCGACATCCTGGTGAAGAACGACACCGACTTCGCCCAGTGGCCGCTCGTCGGCTGGAGCGACCCCACCGGCAAGCCGAACGACACCTGGGCGCTGATCTCCTACGACGCCACCGGCAGGAGGACGAGCGTCGAGGACCCCGGCGACTGGCGCGCCACCGACTGGAACAAGCTCGTCAACGCCCCCGCCAGGACCGGGCCCGTCCCCCGGAGTGACCACTGGAACATGCTCGACCTCGACTTCGGTGACCAGGACCTCTCCCGCACCATGCGCGCCAAGGCCGACTGGGCCGCCGGCTACCGCAAGGGCAACTGCCCCGACACCCAGCGCGTCGTCGGCCTCGCCCGCAGCTCGAACCGAGGCCTGTGCACCGACGCGAACCAGCCGGCCGGGACCGCCGCCGGATGGACCGCCGTCAACGACGAGCGGTACGTCAAGGCCGACTGGGCCGGCGGCTACAACAAGCTCCAGTGCCCCGACAACAGCTTCGCCGTCGGCTACAGCGTCAACGGCAACGCCATGGCCACCCTGCTCTGCGCCCCCTCCACCACGCCGCTCCCCGCCACCGACCGCCTCGTCTGGTTCGACCACGGCGACAACCGGCCCGCCACCGGCGGATCGAACGCCAGCGACTGGGCACCCGGCCACTACAAGGGCCAGTGCGCCGACAACGAGTACCTCGCCGGCGTCGCCTTCACCTGGAAGTGGACGCACGGCGGCGCCCCCGACGCCCTGCTCTGCCGTCCGCTCGCCTGACCCGCCCGCCCGCCCGCAGGGCCCGCCCCCGGACCCGGGCCGCCCCCACCCCTGAGACGCCCCGGACCCGGCCCGCCCCCACATCGACCAGCTAGGAGCACCCCGGCATGCCACGACTGGAGACCGCCGACGACGGCTTCCGCCTCGACGGCCGACCGCTGCGCATCATCTCCGGCGGACTGCACTACTTCCGTGTCCACCCGGAGCAGTGGGCCGACCGCCTCCACAAGGCGAGGCTGCTGGGACTCAACACGGTCGAGACCTACGTCCCCTGGAACCTCCACGCCCCCCGGCCCGGACGGTTCCGGCGGGACGGAGGTCTCGACCTGCCCCGGTTCCTCGACCTGGCCGCCGCCGAGGGCCTGCACGTGCTGCTCCGCCCCGGCCCCTACATCTGCGCCGAATGGGAGGGCGGCGGCCTGCCCGCCTGGCTGCTCGCCGAGGACGGCATCCGGCTGCGCAGCCGCGACCCCCGTTTCCTCGCCGCCGTCGACGGCTATCTCGCCGACCTCATGGCGGCCGTCAAGCCCCACCTGTCCACCGGCGGCGGCCCGGTCATCGCCGTCCAGCTGGAGAACGAGTACGGCGCGTACGGCGAGGACCGCGGCTACCTCGCCGACCTCGCCGCACTGCTGCGCACCCACGGCGTCGACGTCCCCCTGTTCACCTGCGACCAGCCCGCCGACCTGGAACGCGGCGGCCTGGACGGGGTGCTGCGCACCGCCAACTTCGGCAGCCGCGTCGACACCGGCCTCGCCGAACTGCGCAGGCAGCAGCCGACCGGGCCGCTGATGTGTTCGGAGTTCTGGATCGGCTGGTTCGACCGCTGGGGCGCCACCCACACCACCCGCAGCCCCGCCGACGCCGCCGCCGACCTGGACCGCCTGCTCGCCGCCGGCGCCTCCGTCAACGTCTACCTGTTCCACGGCGGCACCAACTTCGGCTTCACCAACGGCGCCAACGACAAGGGCACCTACCGGCCCACCGTCACCTCCTACGACTACGACTCGCTCCTCGACGAGGCCGGCGACCCCACCCCCAAGTACCGGGCGTTCCGCGAGGTCATCGCGAAGCACGCGCCCGTCCCGGCGGAGCCGGTCCCCGCCCCCGGTCCCAAGCTCGCCCCCGTCACCGTCGAACTCGACTCCTGCACAGGCCTGTTCGACCAGGCGCAGCTGTTCGGCCCGGCCGTCACCGCCCACCGTCCGCAGACCATGGAGCAGCTCGGCCAGTCGTTCGGCTTCGTGCTGTACGAGACGGCGCTGCCGGCGGCCGGGCCCGTCGTGCTCCGGGCCGGCGAGGTCCGCGACCGGGCGCAGGTCTTCGTCGACGGGCAGCCCGTCGGCGTGCTGGAGCGCGAGAACCACGAGCACGCCCTCGCCTTCACCGCGCACCGGCGCGGCGCGCGCCTGGCCGTCCTGGTGGAGAACCAGGGCCGGGTCAACTACGGGACCGGCATCCACGACCGCAAGGGCCTGCTCGGCCCGGTCACCGTCAACGGCGAGGAGCCGGCCGGCTGGTCCAGCCGCGCGCTGCCCCTGGACACTCTCGACGGCCTCAGCTTCACCCCCGCCGCCGCCTCCGCCGTGCCCGTCGTCGGCCCGGCCTTCCACCGGGGCCGCCTCCACGTCGAGGAGCCCGCCGACGGGTACCTGGCGCTGCCCGGCTGGACCAAGGGCCAGGCGTGGATCAACGGCTTCAACCTCGGCCGCTACTGGTCCCGGGGCCCGCAGACCACCCTGTACGTCCCCGCGCCGGTGCTCCGCCGCGGCGGGAACGAGATCACCGTCCTGGAACTCCACGCCTCCACCGCGCCCACCGTCCAGCTGCGGGACCGGCCCGACCTCGGCCCGACCGAGGACTGAGGGCCGCCGGGGGACCACCGCGCATGGCGGGCAGCGCCCCACCCGGGGCGTGTCGTGAGGGCGTCGGCTCCCCGGCCCGGCGGGTTCACCTGCCGGAGATGCTCCACGTGCCGTCGCCGGCCGCCGCGGCGTCGCGCAGTGCGGTCCACGCGGCGCCGTCGACCTCGAAGGCGTCGAGGAGGTAGGCGGAGACCGCGTCGGCGACGAGGGCGACGCGGGCGGGGTCCTCGTCGCCGGTCTCGGCGACCGCCTCGCCGGCGATGCCGCCCAGGGTGTGCTCGCCATCGGCGATGACGAGCAGGCTCTTCGGGGCCGGGCCGAGGTGGTAGGCGTCGGTGAACCACTCCGGCCCCCGGGTGGAGAGCTGCGACCGGTCCTTGCCGCCTGCGACGATCAGGGCCGGGGTGGTCATGGTGGAGTAGTCCGGCCTCATGAACGGAAGGTGCTCGGCGGCGAACGGGGTGAGGCTGTCGCCGGTTCCGGTCACGGCGATCAGTGCGCCGGCGGAGACCGCGGGGTGGGAGAAGTCCTCGCCGGGCAGGCCGTCGGCGTCGAGCACGCGTGCGCCGAGGATCGTCCCGGCCGTCTGGGCGCCCCAGGAGTGGCCGACGACCGCGATGCGCTCGCGGTCGGCGCGGGCCTCCAGGCCGCCGGCCTGGCGGAGGATGTCGCCGAGGTTGTCGAGGACCGCGTGGAGGTCGGCGATCCGCACGCGCCAGATGGTGGCGAAGCGCGGGTCGTCCCACCCGAGGCCGTTGCGGCGGGAGTCCAGGTGGGTGGGCTGCACGACGACGAATCCGGCGGCGGCCCACCGGTCGACGAGGGGCTCGTACCCGTCGAGGGACCATGCGTTGCCGTGGGAGAACACGATGACGGGCAGGTCCTGGCCCGACACCGGGGCGGTGACCTTCACCTGCAGGTCGACGCCACGGCCGGGGGCGGGAACGGTGATGGGCTTGACGGCGACGATCCGCCGGTCGAGGTGGCGGGTGGGCATGGGAGACCTGCGCTTTCTCCGAGGGAAGGCTCTGCCATAATTTGGCGGAGCAGCGTTCCGCCAAACTAGCGGAACAATGTTCCGCGAGTAAAGGAGAAACCCGTGCCGGAACCGGTCGGAGTACGCCAAGCACAGGCCCAGCGCACCCGAAGCGGCGTGCTGGCGGCCGCCGCGGCGGTCTTCGTGGACCAGGGGGTCCAGGCCCCCGTTCGGGACATCGCCGACCGCGCCGGCGTCGGCGTCGGCACGGTCTACCGGAACTTCCCGACCCGGGCGGACCTCGTCACCGCCGTCTACCGGCACCAGATCGACACCTGCGCCGCGCTCGCGCCCCGACTGCTGGCGGAATCAGCCTCCCCGTTCACCGCCCTGACCCGCTGGGCGGACGCGTTCGTGGAGTTCCTCGTCACCAAGCACGGCCTCGGCGCGGCACTGGGGTCCGGCGATCCGGGGCTGGAGAACCTCCACGCCCTCATGCTCGACACCCTGGTCCCCGCCTGCGCGACGCTGCTGGACGCCTGCGCCGCCGCCGGCGAACTCGCCCCCGGCATCACCGCCTACACCTTCATGCGCGCCATCGGTAACCTCAGCATCACCGGCCCCGACTACGACCAGGCCGACGCGAAGCACATGGTCGCCACCCTCCTTGCCGGATGCCGCAGTACGGCAGGGTGACGGCAGGGCACGGCAGGGCACGGCAGGGCACGGCAGGGCACGGCAGGGCACGGCAGGGCACGGCAGGGCACGGCAGGGCACGGCAGGGCAGGGTGACGGCCCCCGGCCCGTCCCGGCCGCCTGTTGCGCGCAGCATCGCCCCCTGCCCGGGCGCGGAAGGCGCGGCCCCGCCGGGGACCCGACGGCCGTGACCGTCCCGGCACGGCTCCGCCCTGCCCGTTCGGGCGCGCCGTCCGGGGCCGGCCCGCCGCCCGCCGTCGCCCGCCGTCGGTGTCCCGGCCGTCGGCCGGGCTCCCGTCCGCCGGGCCTTCGGCGGCAGGCCCACCGGCACCGACCCGCCGTGACCCGTCGGCCGGGTCCGCAACCGTCGACGCCGTCGTGCGCTCGCGGCCCGCGCACTGCAGGATGGTCGGATCAGCCCGGCCGCCCGACGCCCGCCCCAGCGGGCGCCCGCTGTCGTGCGGCCACGCGGCCACGCGGCCGTTCTGCTCTCTGCTTTCCTCTGCCGTGATTGAGGTGGGTCCGTGCCCGGTCAGCCGAAACCGGAGTTCATCGCCGTTCGCCCCCGTGAGGAGGTCGCCGCCGGGGTCGCCGAACTCACCGGCCGCGGCGCGGGGCCCGTAGCCGTCGAGGCGGCCGGGGCGCTCGCCGTGTACCGGTGGGCGCTCGACCCGGTGGGTCCGGCGCCGGTGACCGGCCGGGTGCTGGACGGTGCACCGTCCGAACTCGACCTGGCGGTGGAGGAGCGCGCCGCCATCGAGGCCTCCCGTGACCCCGGCCGCCCGGAGGACGCACGGGCCCGCGCGGCCGGTGCGGCCCACGCATTGGGCTGGATCCTCGGCTTCGTCCCGGCCGGCCGGCGACCGTGAGCGCGCCCGTCCGCACCTCCGCTCCCGTGTCCGGCTACCTGCTGCGGCTGCGCGGTCCCGCCGGCACGCTCAGCACCTCGCCCGTCGCGGCCACCGGCCGCCTCGGCCCCGCCGGGCACCCCCTCTACACCGGCTGCGAGGGGCGGCTCCTGGTGGAGATCAGCGCCGAGGGCAGCCACCGTGTCATCGCCCGTCCGGCGGACACCCGCATCCTGACCGCCGAACCCTGCGCGTCCGGCCCGTTCGGCGCGTCGGGCTCGACCGGCCCGTCCGGTGCGACCCCGTTCGGCGCAGTCCCGTTCCGGCCCGGCGCCGCGGCCGAGGGCCGGACCCACTCCCGGTAGGCGAATTCCCGGGAGCGGGCCCCGCGTTTCCTCAGGGTCCCCGGAGACTAGCGCGGGGCACTGACATCGCCCCGCGCCCCGGACCGCGGCGGCGGCCCCCGGCCGCCCCGGGTGGCCCACCGCCGGCGCCGGAAGCCCCCGGGACACAGGGAGGCCGGGGACGTACAGGTGCGCGGCTATCCCGACGCCGGCGCGGTCGAAACGGATGCCGGCCCCGGCCGTGCGGGCACCCTCCCCGTCGATCGGCTCAGCACGGCTCCGTCGGCGCCCGCCCCGCACCGGCCGGGCGCCGACCCGGTCCTCACCCCGCGCCGGGGAGGAGTCCGGCGAAACAGCCGGATGACGGTGCTGACACGGCCCTCCGGTACCGGGCACCGTGACCGAGGCCGCCCGGCTCGGTCGGACGGTCCGGGATGTCGGAGGGCGTGGCTACGATCCCGGGCATGGGCTACACCACGACGTTCACCGGACGGATCGCCGTCGAGCCGCCACTCGGCGCGCAGGAGATCGCCTACCTGCGGAAGTTCGCGCACACCCGGCGCATGGACCGTGCCAACGGTCCCTACCACGTCGGCGGCACCGGCTTCGCGGGACAGGGCCACGACGCGGACATCCGCGATTTCAACAAGCCGCCGGCGGGCCAGCCCGGCCTGTGGTGCAAGTGGGAGCCCACGGATGACGGGGCCGCGATCGAATGGAACGGGTGCGAGAAGTTCTACGACTCGTCGGAGTGGATGGCCTACCTGATCGACCACTTCCTGAAGCCCGGCGCCCGTGCCCGGGGCGAGGCCGGGTTCGAGGGCTTCACCTTCGACCACGTGCTGAACGGTGTGATCGACGCGCAGGGCGAGGAGGCTTGGGACACCTGGCAGCTGACGGTGCGTGACAACGAGGTGTCCGCGTCCGAGCCCTTGGAGCCCGAGACGGTGTGGCTCTGCGGTGGCTGCCTCGCGGAGATCGCCGACGAGGACACCGTCTGCTGCCCGGGGGCGGAGCCGGAACCGGCGTACGTGGAGTAGGTTGCGGCGTGCACGTCCGCGTCGGTCGAGCGGACCGGTGGCCCGCCGCGGGCGTGGGACCGGCTCGGCGATGCATCAGCGAACCTGGTGCGGGCGCGGGCCGTCCGGCCCGATCCGCACAGACCCCGGGGGGACCGCGTGATACGCGTACGGCAACGCACCTACACCCTGATCCCGTGGCCGTGGCGCGTCATGCGCTGGGTCCAGCTGCCCGAGGATCTCGAATTCACCCTGTACGACGTCGTCCAGCCGCCGGGGCGCGGCATCGAGGTGCCCGGGACCCCGGAGGACGCCGCCCGCTGGAAGGTCGCCCACGACGCCTACGACAGCTTGCTGCGCCACGCCGAAGACGTCGTGCGCCACGCCCACGGCGTGCGCTCCAGGCCCGGCTTCATGGTGGACATGCGGTCGGTGCGCCTGCGCCGCTACGACCTGATACCCGGCCGCAGGGCCCGTTCCCGGCGGCTGTTCGCCGAGTGCCGGACCCTGATGCGGGCCGCCGAGGAGGCCTACCGTCCGATCCTGGAGGAGATCGAGGCCCGGCTGGCAGAGGCCCCCGCGGACCCGGCCGCCTGATCCGGGCGGGCCCTCGTGCTCCCCCGCGGAGGCGGGTCGGTCCGTGTCCCGCCGGTCAGCGCCTGACGATCCGGTCGAGGACGGCGGCGACGCCGGACTTGACCGTGTCGCGGTGGTGGACGGGCTCCGCGGGCAGGTCGCCGCCGGGGCGCACGCCCCGGTCGGCGAGGACGTGGAGCTGGCGCAGCGTGCGCAGGCAGTTGCTGATGTGGGCGGGCACCGGGGTGCCGATGCGGTCGGACCCGAAGCGGTCGGCTATCGGCTCCAGCCAGCCGACGGCGTCGCGCTCGCCGAGGTCGGTACGGGTGAGGACCAGGGCGACGGCCCGGGCCAGGCGGTCGTCCTCCATCTGCTCGAAGACGTGGTCGGTGGGTGCCGTCAGCCGGGCGGCGGCGAGGTCCAGCATCCGGGTCGGCGTCACCTCCGGGTGGCGGCCGAACCGGGCGAGCAGGTCCGCGCCGTGCGCCACCGCGTGGAGCCAGCCGAGCGTCCCGTCGTGGCCGCGCAGGTCCTGCTCCGCCGGGTACCAGCGCTCGAACGCGTCGACCCAGCCGGCCCTGAAGTCCCCTGCGGCCACCAGCATGTCGAGCACGAGGGGCGCGAAGCTGCGGGCCTCGATCCGGGGGTCGGCGAACCGGCCGGCCATCTCGTCCCCGAGTTCCAGCCGCCGGGGCGTCCCGATCGTCCCGCGGGCGATCCAGGTCGCGAGGACGGTGTAGGGCGCGCCGTCCCGGACCAGCGGATCGGGATCCGCCAGCGCCCGGGACAGCTCGCCGACGAGGTCGTCCACGGGGCGGCCGGCGGGCACGGCGCAGTCGGCGGCCTCGACGCTCTTCCAGTCGATCATGGCGGGCAGCCTAGCTCCCGGCCGGTGCCGTGCGCCCGCGAATTACGTCCGGGCACCGGTCTCGACCCGTCAGCGGGACCCGCGTCGGCGGCTCACCGCAGCACGACCGTGACACCGCGCCGTTCGAGGAGTCGCACGATCTCCTCGACGTAGGAGAGCCGGCCCTGCGGGTCCCAACGACGTCCGCGAGCGCGTGGCGGGCGATCTCGAAGTCGTGCCAGGTCAGGGTGAAGGGCGGGACCACTCCGAACCCGCCGCCCAGGCAGTCCTTGAAGGCGTTCCACTCCCGGCCCCGCCGTCGGCGAGGGTGATGTCGACGAGGGTGCCGCCGAGCCTCGACGGACGCGCTCCGGTGACGGCCGGGCCCACGGCCAGGGAGGCCATCACCGCGCCATGACGGTCCAGCACCAGGAGGCGGGCCCGGTCCCGCTCCGACCAGCCGCGGAGGGTGAGCACCTCGCGCGGCGGCGGGACCGGGTCGACGAACAGTCCCTCGACTCCCGCGCACCTCCCCCAGAGCCGTTCCGCCCCGTCCTCGTCCTCCCGGACCAGGAGGTACTTCACCGGAACGTCCGGGTTCCGGGCAGGTCGGGGACGGAGGCGAGCCCGACCGGTTCCGGCCTGATCACGGTGCCGTAGGTGAAACAGGTGCCGTAGGTGAAACAGAAGGAGACGGCCATCCCCACTTCGTAGTGCGCGGGCGCGCTCCTGCGCACCCTGATTTCGCTGCTCGTGGTCGGTGCGGGCGGCGCTGGGGCCGGTGGGGGCGGCGGGTCGTCGATCTCCCGGTCCGGGCCGATGTCTGACGCCGCCTCGGCCGTTCCGCGCCGTCCTCCGGCGGTGTATCGTCACACGGGAATGAAGCGGGGAGTGATCCCCATTTCCGGGTGGGCAGGGGGAGAGGAACACCATGGACGGGACAGCACTGGTGCTGGGCGGCGGCGGACCGGTCGGCGGGGCGTGGCTGACCGGCGTGCTCGCCGGCCTCGCCGACGGCGGGATCGACCTGACCGCCGCCGACACCGTCATCGGCACCTCCGCCGGAGCCGTCTTCGGCACCCGGCTCGTGAGCGGCGAAACCGCCCACGACCTGTACGAACGTCAACTGGCCGACCTCGACCGGGTCGACATGGGCGTCACCACCGCACAGACCCTGCGCTTCCTCTGGGCGGCCCTCGCCACCCGCGACCCCGAACGCTCCGTCCGACGCCTGGGCCGCGCCGCCCTGACCGCGCGTCCCACCCCCGCCCACGACCTCCACGACACCGTGCGCACCCTGCTGAACGGTGTCACCGCCTGGCCCGCGGCCGCGCTACGGATCACCGCCGTGGACGCGGAGACCGGCACCGTCGAAGCCTTCGACGCCGACTCCGGACTCGACCTCGCCGACGCCGTCGCGGCCAGCTGCGCCGTCCCGCTGGTCTGGCCGCCCGCCGCCGCCCTCGGACGGCGCTGGATCGACGGCGGCACCCGCTCCACCGGCAACCTCCAACTCGCCTCCGGCCACCGTCAGGTGCTCGCCGTCACACCCGTCCCCACCGCCGTCGGCCCGCACCCCGGCGCCCGGCAGCAGGCGGCGGACCTGCGCGCCGCAGGCACCCACACCACCCTGATCGCGCCGGACGCCGACGCCCGCCACGCCATGGGACGCAACCTGACCGCCAACGCCCGCCGCCCGGCCGCCGCCCGCGCCGGCCACCGCCAGGGCACGGCGCTCGCCGCCTCGGTCGCCCGTACCTGGCCGGTACGCCGCAGCACCGGGGACTGAACGGCGGGCCACCCGCCGTGGGTGCCCGATCCGACAGAGCGCCCTGGCCCGACCCGGTGCCGGGCCCGTCACCGCTCCGGGACGTCGTCCGTCACAGCGGGACCAGGACGTCCTGGTGCGCGCCGTCGAGGACGAGGCCGTTGTCCCACCGCACCCGGACCGTCACCAGCTTCCCCCGGTCCCGGAACGCGGCCCACTGCGGCTCCAGCACGGCGATCTCCGCTTCCAGCCGCTCCCGGCTCGCCACCGGCATGGTGTGCCCGTAGTCCTCGAACAGTGCCTTGAGCCGCTGGTACTCGCGGACCTCGTGGCTCTCCGGGAGCTCCCCGTCCACCCGCTCGACGGTGCCCTCGATCCCGGCCCCCAACGAGAGGAAGCCGACGACGGCCCCGGGTTCCCCGGCGACCGCCTCACCGATCCCGAGGTCCTCGGCCAGCCTGACACGCAGGCCTTCCACCAGGGTCATCCGTCCTCTGCCTCTCCTCGATCCGTTCCGCCGGCGTCGCCGGCCCGCGGCCATTATCCGCCGGGCACGACACCGGCACCGCGCGCCGGACCTCGCGGGGATCGGGACTATCCGGCGCCGATCCGGTCGGCGACCGAGAACCCGCTCCCGCAGTCCGGGCAGGACGCGTCCCCGAAGACGTAGGTCAGCAGACGCGCGACCTCGTTCCGGCCGTCGCCGAGCGCGATGCCGTGGAGGCGACAGCCGAGGCCCGTCAGATCCGCAGGGCGCGCCGGCCGGAGCGGGCGGCTCTCGACGGGCTCGTCCGACAGGGCGTAGTCCTCGCTGCTGCAGAAGAACCCGCCTTCGCCGAGGGCGATGAACAGCCCGGCTTCGCATCCGGGACAGGAGACCTGGAACTCCTCGCCCCCGAGCCCCCACGCCAGGTCCTCGCCCCATCCCTCGACACCCTCGAAACCGAGCATGGACGCCAGCAGGTCGACGTACTCGACCTGGTCGGCCGCGGTCCGGAGACGGCGGTTCACCGACACCAACAGCGCCGCGACCTCCGCCGAGTACCGAACCCGGACGTCATCCGCGCCGTGCGACTGCCCGGCACCCGCCACGATGGAACCCGCAAGGCAGAGGGCGTTCACGGCCTGCTCCCGATCGTCGCTCTCGGCCATGCCGGCCAGCCAGGGCAGTGCGGCGAAGCTGGCCGAGTAGACACTGCCCTGGTGGCAGAGCGCGGACCACAGTTCGCTCCACAGCCCAGGCTCCGGCTCCGCCGCGATCCGCGCGAGCAGGGCGGGTATGTCCTCGGCAGAGCCGTAGGCGTGGCTGAGTTCCGTCCAGTCCGTCATGCGGAGGATCCAACCAGGCCCGGCACCCGCCGCGAGCGGTGGGCCCCGGCAGCCGTCCCGTTCGCCTGCCGCCCGGGGCCAGCCGATCGACAGCGCGCGGCGGACGGCCGGAGAGCCCGCTGCGGGGAACCCGCTCGCGAGTTCGAATCCCGTACGTTCCGCTGTGACCGAAGGCCCCGGCCGCTCAGCGCGGGGGGTTCTCGCCGGGGGGTCGGTGGCGGAGGGCGTCCTGGGAGGCGACGTACTTGAGCATGAGGCGGGCGAACTCCAGGCGTTCCCGCTCGCTCCAGTCGGCGGTGACGTACTCGAAGGCCGAGCGCTGGTGGCGGCCGAAGCGGGCCATCAACTCGCGTCCTTCGGAGCTCAGTCGGAGGACGGTGCGGCGGCCGTCCTGCTGGGAGGCCGCGCGGATCAGGTAGCCGGCCGAGATGCAGTCGGAGACCATGCGGCTGGCCACCGACGGGTCCACGCCCAGGTGCCGCGCGACCGCGCCGACCGTGACCTCGTTGGCGCCGGACTGCCCGGACTGCCCGGACTGCCCGTTCTCCTGCCCGTTGTCCGGGGCGGTCTGCTCGGACTCCAGGACGATTCTGAGCACCAGCGTGCGACTGAGGTCCTTCTGGGAGATCGGGTCCTCGACGTCCAGGAGCGAGGAGCGTCGCAGCTTCCCGAAGGCCGGGCCCACGGCGTTCAGCAGCTCGTTCGCCGTCTTCGGCTCATGCTTCGTCATGCCCCCATCGTACAAGGTATGGATGACCTCCTGAAGGCATGTGTTGACTTGCAAACGTGTGCATGGAAGCATGCATATGTCGTTAAGCAGCGAATGGAGTCCCTCATGACCATCCTCATCACCGGCGCCCGCGGCAAGGTCGGCCAGGCCGTCATCGGCCGCCTGCACTCCGCCGGCCGCACCGTCCGCGCTGCCAGCGCCGACCTCGCCGAACTGACCGTCCCGGCGGGCGTCGAGACCGTCGGGCTTGTCCTCGACCGGCCCGAGACCTTCGAGGCCGCGCTCCGCGGAGTGCGCCAGGTCTTCCTCTACCCCCAGCCCGCCGGCGTGCACGAGCTGGCCGAGGCCGCCGAGGCCGCCGGCGTCGAGCACGTCGTCCTGCTCTCCTCATCCTCCGTCCTCGGCCCCGACGCCGAGAACGACCCGCTCGCCAACCACAGCCTCCAGGTCGAGCGCGCCCTCGCCGCCTCCGGCCTCACCCGCACGTTCCTGCGCCCGGACGCCTTCGCCAGCAACTCGCTCGGCTGGGCCCGCGCCATCGGCCGGTCGATGCCGGTCCAACTCGCCTACCCGGACTCGCACATCGCGCCCATCCACCCCGAGGACATCGCCGACATCGCCGTCGAGGCCCTGACCGGCACCTCCCTCACCGGCTCCTCGGTCACCCTGACCGGCCCCGAGTCGCTCAGCTTCCGCGAGCAGCTCGCCGTCCTCGCCGACACCCTCGGCCATGAGATCCCGGTCGAGCGGATCACCCGCGCCGAGGCCGAGCAGCAGATGGGCACCTACATGCCCGCACCGGTGGTCTCCTCGCTGCTCGACCTGTGGGAGGCCGCCAACCACGGTCCGGCGGCCATCGCCGACACCACCGACACCCTCCTCCGCCGCCCCGCCCGCACGTACCGGCAGTGGGCCCGCGAGAACGCCCCCGCCTTCACCCGGCACTGATCCGGACGGGCCCGCGCCACGGGGCCGTCCCCTCCACCCGAGACACCCCATGTCCACGGCCTCGACCCAGGCCCCCGCGACCCCGCAGACCACGACCGGCCGCCGCCGGTGGGCCGTCCTCGCCGTCGCCATTCTCGCCTGCTGCGCCCTCGTGCGGCTGCTGCCCCGCAGCACCCGACCCCGGCACCACCGACCCACCCGGGAGCCCCATGTGAAGCCCATCGGATACTGGCTCAACCGCACCGACAAGGCCCTCACCACCTCCATGAACGCCGTGTTGGCCGAGTTCGGCCTCACCCGACCCGCCTGGCAGGTCCTCAACGTCGTCGGGGACGACCCGCAGGCCACCGACACCGGCGTGCTGACCGTCCTGGCCGCCAATGCCGACGTCACCACCCTGACCGAGGCCATCGGGACCGCCGTCGCCGACGGGTGGGCCATCCGCCCGGAGCCGGGCCGCGTCGCCCTGACCGACGACGGCCGCGCCCGCCTCGCCGAGGTCGGCGAACGCGTCGACGCCTTCCGCGAGTTGTCGACAGCCGGCATCACCGGCGAGGAGTACCGGCTCGCCGTCACCGTCCTGGAACGGATGACCTACAACCTGGAGAACGGGGCAGAACGATGACTGTGCCCCGGCCGCGGTCTCGTCAGCGGTAGCGGAATCGCTACCCCCGGGTCGGCGCCCCGGGTCGGCGCCCCCGTCGATTGCGGTCAGCCGGACCGGCTCCACGTCTCCAGTTGTACCCGGAAGGTCGAGCGAAACCGACGGTTCGCCAAGAACGATCCCCGCCGTTGCGGCGACGGCTCCCGGCGGGCGGTGCCGTCGCCGCGGCGGCCGGGCCGGCGTGCTGTGCGCGAAGGCCGTGGTGTGCGGCTCAGGTGAGGACGACGGGGTGGCCGGTGAGGTGGACCCCGGCTCGGCGGAGTTCGTCGAGGGCGTCGGCGGTGGTGTCGGGGGCGACGCCTGCCGGGGGGAATGTCAGCCCCGTCGGCGGCGTGTCAGGAACATCCCGACGACGCCCGCCGTCACCGCGGCCGCCGCTGCGCCGATCCGGGCGGCCTTCGCAGCCTTCGAGGCCTCTGCCGTCGGGATCGCGAGCGCGGTCGGCGTGGTGAACGCGGTGTGCGTGCGGCCCCGGCTCCGGCGCGCGGCCGTCCGCACGGAGTGCCGGACCGTGCGCACGGCCGCGCGGGCGCCGTGCGCGGAGTCCGTCAGCCGGTCGCGGGCGGTCGCCGCGGTCCGTAGGGCCACCCGTCGGCGGTGGCCGTCGGCCGCAGCCGCCCGGGTCCGCGTGCGGTGCGTCGCGGCGTGGCCCGGACGGGTCCGGCCCAGTCGGGCCGTGACGGACCTGGCGGTGCGCCGCAGGCCGTCCGCCGTGGCCGCGACGGGGACGGCGACCGCCTCGTGGGCCCGCGCCCGGAGGGCTTCCACTGCGGCCGGGTGAGGCGTCCTGTGCAGGGGGTTCATGACGACCTGTTTCCCTTCGTTCCGTCTGCGGGCGCGCGCCCGCGTCGTCGGTTCCGGATCGACCGGATCCGGGCGGTACGCCTTCCTCCGTGGTGCTTTCTTCCGGAACGCGTACCGCCCCGGAATTCCCGTTGTCCGGGGATCACCAGCGGTACCAGCGGCCGCGGTTTCCGGAGGCGCCGGAACCGCGTGCGATGAATCCCAGCAGCCAGATCACCAGTACGAGGACGGCGGCCCACCACAGGATCTTGACGGCGAATCCCGCACCGAAAAGGACCAGGGCCAGAAGGAGAACGAGGAGCAGCGGAACCATGGTGATCGACCTCCCGGTCGGTGACGGCTGTGGACGTCATTCGCCTGCCCCGACTCCGGACGGGTATTCCCCCGGATTTCCCGTTCTCCCGCATTCCTCGCCGTCCCCGTCCCCCTGCCCCTGCCCTGCCCCCACCGCCGTCCCCTGTGTCAGTCGACGTTGCGGGCGGTGCTCCCCAGCGCCTCCAGGTTCCAGGTGATGACCCGGCGGGGGTGGACGCGGACGATGTCGTTGCTGAAGCGATCGGGCGCCACGGGCGGCACGTCGACCGTCAGCGTCTCGGCCCGGCCCCGGATCTCGACGCCGCGCCCCCAGCCGCCCGCGACCGGGTCGTCGGCCGGGGCCAGGTCGTCCACCAGCACGGAGACGTCGGGATTGGCCTGCACGTTGCGGTACTTGCGGCTGCGGGCCATGGCGGGTCCGCCGATGTCGATGGTGCCGTCGGCGTTGAGCCGGAAGCCGACCGGGCGGATCTGTGGACGGCCGTCGGGGCCGGTCGTGGCCAGCCGGGCCAGCAACTGGGCGGTGAGGTACTCGCGTTCCTTCTCGGTGAAGATCATGCGGTCGAGCCTAGAAACTGAAGTGCGCTTGAGGTCAAGGCCGCCGGGGCCGCAACACGCCGAGTCGGGGCCGGTCGGATTCCCGGGCCCGTCACCCGGCGGGCGCGGCGGCTTCCAACTCCTCGACGGTGCCGGACATGACGGTCCGGACGTGCCGGGTGAGATGTTCGGCCGGCCAGTCCCACCAGGCCAGGGCGAGCAGACGGGCGACGTCGGGCGCGCTGTAGCGGGTGCGGATGAGCCGGGCCGGGTTGCCGCCGACGATGCCGTAGTCGGGGATGTCGTCGACGACGACGGCTCCGGACGCGACGATGGCGCCGTGGCCGATGCGGACTCCGGGCATCACCATGGCGCCGTAGCCGATCCAGACGTCGTTGCCGACCACCGTGTCTCCGCGGCCGGGGAGGCCGGCGAGGAGGTCGAGGTGTTCGGCCCAGCCCCCGCCCATGATCGGGAACGGGAAGGTCGACGGGCCGTCCATCCGGTGGTTGGCGCCGTTCATGATGAACCGGATCCCGGTCCCCAGCGCGCAGTACTTCCCGATGACGAGCCTCTCCGGGCCGTAGTGGTACAGCACGTTCCGCGTCTCGAAGTCGGTCGCCCCGTCCGGATCGTCGTAGTAGGAGTACTCGCCGACCTCGATCAGGGGAGACGTCACCAGCGCCTTCAGGAGGACGACACGCGGTTGTTCCGGCATCGGGTGGAGCGTCGAAGGGTCCGGCGGGACAGAACTCACGGCAGCACCAATCCGGTTCACATGCGACGGCGTGGACGACGCGTCCATGATCGCAGCCTTCGCGGGGTCGCCTCGTGCGCGCACGGCGTGGGTCGGCGGACCCGTTCGGTCGGCACCGGTTCGGTCGGGCCGTGTCCGGCTGGTGCCGCGTCAGACGATGTTCGCCTGGTGGCGAGAGGTCGCTCCGTCGACTGCCGGGAGAGTGCGGGCATGGAGATTGCGAAGACGATGTGCGGTAGTCGATGTCAGTGCGCGGTGTGGGCGATCGGATCGAGGGGTGACCAGGTCCGGGGGGCAGCTCAGTCGGCGGTGTCCGCGATCTCCCTGCTGCGGCCTGCCCACTGGATCACGTAGGGCATGGCGAGGCCGGCTGCGACGAACACGCCGCCCATCACGAGCCAGCCGGGCGTCCCCCAGGTCACGCAGAGCAGGCCCAGCAGGCTCGGTGCGACGGTGTAGCACAGGCCCATGCCCATGCCGAACACTCCGGAGTACTGGCCCTGGGCGTGTGCGGGAGCCAGTCGGAACCGCAGTTCCAGCGATCCGGCCGCATGCCACAGCGAGCCCACTGTGTGAATGGCGACGCCGGCCGTCATGATGGCCACGGCGGCACAGCCGGGTACTCCGGAGGCTGTTGCGATGACCGCCATGCCGATCATGAACGCCAACCCGGCGCGGCGGGTGGCCCGGCCGGCGACCGTGCCGCCCTTGACCCCGCGACTGGTCCGGATCTGCAGGAACACCACCATCACGGTGTTGACGGCGATCGCCGGACCGACGAACCACCGCGGTGCGTCCGTGTGCAGGACCACCCACAGAGGCAGGGCGAACGACAGCACCTCGTTGTGGATCCACATGATGCCGTCGAGCACGACGAACGCCATGTACGGCTTGTCCTTGAGCGCGGTCCACCGGCCTTCCTCGCGCGGGGACGCCAGGGCGTCGAGCTTGGGCAGCTTGACCAGGACAGCGGCACTGCCGATGAACGTCAGCGCGTTGCCGAGGATGAGGGCGCGGTAGGCGAAGTCGCTGTCGATCTGCACCACCGCACCGGCCGCCATCGCGCCGAACGTGCCGGCGAGCATGGCCACCGATCGCAGGTAGGAGCGGAACTTCGGCACCTCGTCACCGCCGAAGCGGCGGATCAACGGGCCACGAGCCGCACCGCCGGACGAGCCGGCGAGGTCCGTCACGGCCACGGCCAGCGTGAACGCCAGGAACGAGTGGGCGAACAGCAGCGACAGCATGGACAGTGTCTGGATCAGCAGAGTGATCACAAAGATGTCCCGCGGGCCGCGGCGGTCGGCCAGATGCCCTACCGGGATCCCGGCGATCAGACCGACCACTCCCGCGGCACTGAGGCCGAGGCCGACCTGCCCGATGGACAGATGGATCACCTGATGGGCGTACAGCGGCACGGTTGCCAGGAAGGCCGCGGTGCCGAGCTGGTTGACGAAGCCGGCGAGGGCCAGCTTCCGCTGGGGGCCGGACTCCAGCAGCAGCCCTCGCCGGACCGGCCAGGATCGGCGTGCGTCGCCGAATTGCCGGGGAGTGCTGTCGGTTGACGTGGCGGGGGCTTGACTCACCCTGTACTCCATTGTCTGTCGATCGTGTCGTCCCGGGATCAGGATGTGCATCCGGAGGCGGCGTGCCACACGACTCCGGTGCGAGGATCACGGGGGCGAACTGCTCGTCGAGAGACTGAGCGGCACGCCCAGCGGCCCCCGCACTGTGGTGTCCTGAGATGAGGCAGACGTGGAGTATGCCCAGGTGGGAGCCATCGTGAGAAGACACCCGGTGGTGAGGGAATGTCACAGCGAAAACGGGAATCTGGGCACGGCTCGCCCGGTTGTGCGTAGTGGTGCTTCGCCCCGTGCGCGGAACAGGGCCGGTCCGGTGGTGAACGGGACCTCGTCGACGATCCCGTCCAGGGACAGGACGGCGGAGGTCGGTTCCGGGTCCCCGTCGGCCGGTCGGACCCAGCGGCTGCGCGACAGCGGGCCCACCAGCGGGACCGAAAGGCCGGTCAGCGCGGCGGGCACGACCTGCCAGCCGAGGGGGAGCCCGCGCTCGGACACGACGACGAGTGTGATCAGGGCGGCCGCATCGACGAGGGCGGCGGCCAGGCCCACCGTCCGCTGCCCGTGCCGGTCCGCGATCCGTCCGAGGACCGGGCCGTAACCGTCGGATCGTGCGGGGGAGTCGGGCCGCGGGGAGGGGACGGTCGGAGGAGTGACCAAGTGGAGAAAGGAAAAGAGGACCCGGGAGCGTAGCCTGCTCCCGGGCCCCTGTGTGCCGCCCAATTGCGCACACCGGCACGTTTAAGGGTCGCGGATCAGGTTGAAACCGACGCGTTCTACCTTTGAACTACCGTGCCACGAAGCGGCACAGACAGGACTTGAACCTGCATTCGTCGATATTCGTCCGCACCCGGTCGATCCGGTGTTCGGCGGCGAATGCTGAGACTGGAGCGAGAGTCTGAGATTCACGGGGCCTGCCTCTGCCTGGCTTGGGCTACCCCGGCCGGTGGTGCCGGGGGGAGGATTCGAACCTCCACTGTGACCCCTTGTCAGCTTCAACATCAGTGTCAGCTTTTCGCGCCGTGCCGCGCAGCGTACCCGCCCCGTTCAGCGGGGCGAGGTCCTGCACGAGCCCGGCGCACCCGCCCGGCTCCCCGGGCGGGCGATCATGGGGCTACCGGAACAGGTAGCCGAAGACGGCGTCGCCCACGCGCTGGTCGGTGACCTCGACCGCATTGGCCTCCTCGCGGGCGAACTTGACCGCCTGCTGGAGCTTCTCCACGCGCTCGGCGAGCTCGTTCACCCGGCGGGCGGGCAGCGATCCGGAGAACTTGACCGTGGTCCAGTAGCCGACCGGGACGTCCTCGTAGTAGACCTCGACCTGGGCCGGGTGCTTCTCGGTGGCCTCGGCCTTGACGTGGTTGCGCGGCACCTTCTTGGTCCGGATGGTGCGCACCGGCTCCGTCTTCCAGGAGTCCGTGGACGGGTCCAGGTTCCAGGACTCGGAGGCGTCCAGGACCGGGAGCTTCTTCACGAAGGTGAAGAGGTCGGTGAGCTGCTTCTCCAGGAAGAGCAGGTACGGGACCGGGACCCGGGGGAGGAGCACCTGGCCGTCCACCACCACGTCCGCACTGGCGCCGATGTTGGCCCAGTCCTTGGTGGCCGTCACGTCGAACAGCCGGGTCAGCGTGCGCGCGGTGGACTGCAGGATGTCCTCGGCCTTCAGCTGGACCCGCGTCGACTCCGCCGGCAGCTGCTCGCCCTCCTCGTCCTTGGGCTGGTAGGTCCGGGAGATGCCGGCCAGCAGCGCGGGCTTCTGCAGGTCCTGGTGGGCCTGCGTCAGCTCCTGGAAGGACTTGGACTTGACGCCCTTTTCGACGGCGATGATCTGGTTCAGCTTTGCCACGTCCGGGACGCTACCAGTCTCGAACGGATTGGCGACACCCAATTTTCGATGCCGGGGTGCAGGCGTGCCGGGGTGCCGGGCGCCCCGGGCCCGGGACGGGTCCGCCCCGGGCGCGTGCACACGCGCCCGGGGTCGAGCCGGCCGGTCCGCTCGACCGCTCAGGATCGGAGCGGGTCGGCGCCGGCTCAGCGGGCGCTGCCGAGGTTCCGGTCGCCGTCGGCGCCTTCGAGCATGAGGGTGGTCTCCTCGATGCGGCGGAAGCGGCCGTCGGGGGCGA
>NZ_JBEZIQ010000070.1:17039-48180 GCF_040651155.1 Kitasatospora sp. NPDC048545 | reverse complement strand
CGGGTCAGCGTCCTGTGGGCACTCTTGCGCGACAACCGGGTCTTCACCCCCGATCCGGTCGCGCAGACGGCTTGACTCAGTCATTGAGACTCCCGACGACGCTTCCGGTGGAATCACTTCAACAGTAACACTGGAAATTCCGATGGAAACAGATCTCCGGTACCATCGGTTCATGGCTACACGCGACTCAACCGACAACCCTCGGCGCCGCATCGTCGAGGCAACCGTCGAGCTGCTGGAGAACGGCGGCCCTGACGCGGTGAGCACCCGCGCGGTCGCCGCCGCGGCCGGAACGCAGCCGCCGGCCATCTACCGCCTCTTCGGCGACAAGGAGGGGCTCCTCGAGGCCGTCGCCGAGCACGGCTACGCGCAGTTCCTGGAGAGGAAACGCGCGCAGCTCGACGCCGCCCCACGGGACCCGGTGGAGGAGCTGCGCCGCGGCTGGGACGTGGTGGTCGAGTTCGGGGTCTCCCGCCCCGAGCTGTTCGCGGTGATGAACCGGGCCACCGGCCCGGGACCGGACGCAGCACACCGCTCGGGCCTGGAGATCCTCCACGGGCGGGTGCGCCGGCTGGCGGCCGGGGGATGGCTGCGCGTCGACGAGGAACTGGCCGCCCAGATCATCCGGGCCACCGGTGAGGGCGCAGTCACCACCTGGCACTCCACGCCCGCGGACCGCCGCAACCCGGCGCTGTTGACCGTCCTGCGCGAGTCCATGGTCGCTGCCGTCACTCGCGCCGAGCCCGCGATTCCCGCCGCCGAGTCCGGTCCCGCCGCGGCGGCCCGCGCGCTGCGCGCCGCCCTTCCCGACGACTCCGATGTCCTGAGCGACGCGGAGCAGCGCCTGCTGTGTGAGTGGCTCACGCGCCTGGCGGCGGACGGTGGCGCTCCGCGTGCCTGATCGCGCGTCAAGCGCCCTCGTTCAGGTTGAACCTCACGAGGAGGGATCGTGCGATGAAGCAGCCTCCATGACAGAGTCTGTGAGGCGCCGACCCGCGCAGGATGATGCCCGCGCGGGCCGGATCAAGGTCGTGCTGTCGTCGTGAGGGTGGTGTGGACCGCCGGTGCATCCGGCTGGTCCATGCCGATGAACAGCCAGGTCAACGTACTCGTCCGCGGGGCTTGAGCGGGACGCCGGGGAGTTCGGGGGCGGGCAGGCGGTCGCCGGGGTAGCCCTGGACCTCGCCGAAGCGGTCGGAGGCGGCCTGCCACTCGTCCCGCGCCCGGACGATGTCCTCGTGGGACCGCCCGATGAAGTTCCACCACATACCACCACTCTGCCGTTTCTTCCCAGCTCAGGGGCTTGAACGACCATCCGGGGTCAGCAAAAGGTCAGCAAGGGACCCGGGAGTCGACAACCATGGCCACCATCAACCTCGTCCGCGGCATGGGCAGCTTCTTCAAGGAGTGCGAGCACCCCGAGAGCCGGTGGTCGAGGTGCTCGCACGAGTACAAGATCCGGTACCGCAACGCGGCTGGACGGCAGACCGAGGAGTCGGGCTTCGCCACGCGGGACAAGGCGAAGGCCCGGCTTATCGAGGTGTACCAGGCCCGGAAGAACGCTCCACAGAGCCAGCACAAGGCGGAGCGGATCCAGAAGTACAGCCCGATGCAGTTCGAGCCGTACGTCATCGAGTGGAAGGCCGGCCAGCGCCACCTCGGCGCCGCCTCCCTCCGCCACCTCGACTCGCTGCTGGAGCACCACCTCTACCCCGCCTTCCGCAGCCGCCGGATGGGCACCTTCGACCACAAGGTCGTCGAGGCCTTCATCCAGACCATGGAGCGCAACGGCGTCGGCCTCGCCACCCAGTCCAACGCCTTCGACAAGCTCAAGGCGATCCTCCTCGACGCCCACCGCCTCGGCCTCTACGACGAGAACCCGTTCGACGGCGTCAAGCCGCCCCAGTACGACCCGAAGCGCGCCGTCATCCCGGCCCCGCTCCAGCTGCGCGGAATACGCGAAGCCGGGGACGAGACCTTCAAGCTCGTCGCCGAGCTTATGAGCGGCTGCGGGCTGCGCAACGGCGAAGCCCTCGCCGTCAACGTCAACAACATCGTCGCCGACGACGTCTACCGCGTCACCGAGCAGGTCAACCAGACCACCAAGGACTACGCGCCGCTCAAGCACCGCAAGGAGGGCGACTACCGAGACGTCCCGCTGCCGGCCCGGACCCGGCGCAGCCTGCTGTCGTACGCGGACACGTACGGCACCATCGACGGCTACCTGCTCCGTCACCCGCTGGACATCGCGAAGCCGTACCCGTCCTACTACCTGCAGAACCAGTGGGACCGGATCAAGCGCGCCGGCGACGTCGACATCCCCGACAGCATGACGCTCTACGGCCTGCGCCACTTCTTCGCCTCGAACTGCCTCAGCCACAACATCCCGATCACCGACGTGGCCGAGTGGATGGGGCACAAGAGCATCGACGTGACCTTCAAGATCTACCGTCATCTGATGCCCGGCTCGATCAGCCACGCCGCCCAGGTCCTCGATCTCGGCCTCGCGGCCTGAAACCCCACGGGGCCCTGTCCCGTACCGGGACGGGGCCCCGACCGTACCGGGCAGGTGCTTCGAGGGCCGGTCGGACAGTCGGGCCGAGAGCAGCTGGTCAGGGCAACGAGGTTGAGATCCACCCCGGCTGAGGTGGTGACACGCCGCTGTCGGAGCAGTACCTCGACGGCTCGTGTCCGGAGTCAGCCACCGGACATCCGCTGCTGCTTCACCCAGGCATTGACCTCGGTGACCTTGAACTGCAACTTCGCATTGCGTCCGTGTCCGAAGCGATACGGGACAAGGCCGACTTTGGGGGCCTCGCGGTAGACCCACTGAACGGACATGTTCAGGTGCTCTGCAGTCTGCCTGGCGGTCATGAACTGTGAGGTCACGGACTCTCCTCTGAGAGGGCTGGCCGCCATGGGTGCGACCGAGGAGGTCCAAATGTGCTGCGCCAAGGATGGTTTGGGAGAACCGTAATCCCGTGGTACGCCGCCCCTCGCATCACCCTCGACTACCGTCAGCTCAGCTCCGTCGAATCCGGCGGCGTGCTGCGCCTGATCGCCGCCGATGCTGGCGTCCTCGAACTCACTGAACTCCACCGGTTCAGCGTCAAGACCGAAGCCGCCGCCACCCTCAAGATCCGCGTCGGCGACGGCAGCGGCCTGGACTTCTACTTCACCAACCAGCGGGTCGTCAGCGGCTCGCGCACCGCCATGATCACATCTCGGACGTCGCCTGGAACGTGGTCGCGCACAACAACCCGTCCCGGGAGATGTACCCCTGGGTCTACGAGCGCAACATCATGAGGTGGGCCTTCCTCTACCCCGGCGCCCGCGAGCAGCTGGTCAACTGGAAGGAATCCTGGGCCGTCCCCTTCCTCGCCCAGATCCGCACTGCCGCCGCCCAGTACCCCGACAACGAGCAGTTGAAGAAGCTCGTCGCGGACATCCTGGAGGGCTGCCCCGAAGCCCAGGAACTGTGGGACCGGCACGATTTCTACGAGCACCCGGACGGCGACATCCGGCACATGCGCATTCCGCACGGCGGCGCCGGCGAGGTCCCCGTCCGCATCATGGCCCTGGCCCCGCTGCGCAACAGGCAGCTGCGGTTCATCGTCGCCTTCCACGGCGTCTGACCACGGGCCCGTGCGGTGTCGGTCCGAAGCATCGACACCGCACCAGCAGCGCGCCGGTCTGCAGAAGGCGCTGCCGGACCGGCGAATGGCGGGGCCCGCCGAGAGCAACGCGGAGATGCCTCCGGAGAGCTTGCCGAAGCCTTCCGGTTCACGGAGCTGTAGCGCTGTCGGGCATGTCAGGTGAGCTGCCGCCTGCAGGCTGCCGGTCGACCTTCCCTACGGCAAGCGGGCGGGTGCGGGCGTCGACCCGGACCTCCTCACCGTGGTCGCCCTCTGCTGCCGGGACGGCGAACGGCTGCGGTTCGCGTACACGGCCGCCGACGGGCGCGGCACCGAACGGCACGTCGAACCGCACCGGCTGGTCTGCCTCAATCGCCGCTGGTACCTCGTCGCCTACGACCTCGACCGCGCCGACTGGCGCAGCTTCCGCCTCGACCGGCTGACCGCCCCGCAGGGCAGCGGAGCACGCTTCGCGCCGCGCACCCTCCCGGCCGCCGACGCGGCGGAGTTCGTCCGGGCCGGCCTGAACAGCGTGCCCCGGCCGCACCGGGTGGAGGTGCTGGTCGCCGCGCCCGCCGACTTCGTCCACGCCCGGGTCGGCCGCTGGGGCACGGTCGAGCCCGTCGGCGCCGGCCGCTGCCGGCTCGTCATGACCGCCGACTCGCTCGACTGGCCCGCGATGGCCCTGGGCTCGCTGGGCGCGGAGTTCGAGGTGGTCGAGCCGCCCGCGCTGCGCACGCTGCTGGCGGACTGGAGCTCCCGCTTCGGGCGGGCGGCCGGGGCGGAGGGGGTCGGGGCGGGGGAGGCCGGGGCGGGGGAGGTCGCGGGGGCTGCTGGGCGACTGGAGTAGGAAGTCGGGCTGGTCGACTTCCTGTGCGGGGCAGTGCGGGGAGGAATATGCAGACCGGTCTACTGATTTGATCTGGTCGGGTGGGTATCGCGCACAGGAAGTCGGGCTGGTCGACTTTCCGTCCTGGGCGGGTGCGGGGTGGGAAAGAATATGCAGATCGGTCTACTGATTTAGCGTCGCCGGGCGGGTGTTGTGCATGGGAAGTCGGATCGGTCGACTTCTGGTGCGGTGTCGGGTGGTGCCTTGGAAGAAATATGCAGACCGGTCTACTGATTCTGGGGCCCGGGGTGGGGTGGGTCCGACGGGGTGCACAGGAAGTCGGACTGGTCGACTTCCTGTGCGGGGCGGTGCGGGGCGGTGCGGGGAGAAATATGCAGACCGGTCTACTGATTCGTGCCGGGTGCTACGGGGCGATGGCGTCCAGGGTGGTTCGTAGCCGGGCGAGGGCGGCCGGGAGGTCGGCGAGTGGGGGCGTGGCGAGGGCGAGGCGAATGGCGTTGGGGTGGTGCGGGGTGGTGGCGAAGGCGTCGGCGGTGGAGACCAGGATGCCCTCGGCGGCGAGCGCGGCGGCCACGTGGTCGGGGCGCTGGTGGGGTTCGAGGGTGAGCCAGACGATGTACGAGGCGGGGTGCGCGGTGGTGGCCAGCCCGGCGAGGGCGGTACGGGCGAGGGCCTGGCGGGCGGCGGCGTCCGTACGGCGCTCGTGCTCCAGGCGGGCGACCGTGCCGTCCGCGAGCCAGCCGGTGGCGAGCGCGGTGACCAGACCGGGCGCACCCCAGGCCGCGGTGCGCAGCTGGGTGGTCGCGGCCCGCAGCAGCCGGTCGGGCAGGACGGCGAAGCCGAATCGCAGTCCCGGTGCCACGTTCTTCGACAGGCCGGCCACGTAACAGGTGTGCTCGGGGGCGAGGGCGTGCAGCGGCGGGGGTGGCGCGGTCTCCAGGAAGGCGTAGGTGCCGTCCTCGACCAGCGTGCAGCCGTGGGCGGTGGCGAGGCCGGCCAGGCGCTCGCGCCGCGCCCGGTCGAGCACCCAGCCGAGCGGGTTGTGGACGGTCGGCATGGTGTAGACGGCGCGTACCGGGCGGGCGCGGCAGAGCCGGTCGAGCGCGTCGAGGTCCGGGCCCGCGGGGGTGACCGGGACGGGCGCCAGGTCGAGCCCGTGGGCGGCGGCGAGCAGCTTGATGCCGGGGTAGCTGAGCGCGTCCACCGCCAGGACGTCCCCGGGGCAGGTGAGGGCGCGCAGCACGCAGTCCAGCGCCTGCTGCGCGCCGTTGGTCAGCAGGACGTTCTCCGGCGCGGTGTCGATCCCGCGGTCCAGCAGGTAGGTGGCGACGGTCGCCCGGTCGTGCCGGTGGCCGCCCGGCGGGTGCTGGCGCAGCAGGGCCTCGGCGTCGCCGGAGGAGGCCAGGGCGCGCAGGGCCTGCCGCAGCAGGTCGCCCTGGCCGGGGGCGAGCGGCTGGTTGAAGGAGAGGTCCGCGACCCGGGGCACCGGGAGCGCGCGGGAGGGTTCGAGGCCGTCGTAGCCGGCTCGCAGCCGGACGAAGGTGCCCCGGCCCTGCTCGCCCACCACCAGTCCGGCGGCGGCCAGTTCGGCGTAGACCCGGGTGGCGGTGGCGAGGGCGACCCGCCGCTCGCGGGCGAGGGAGCGGTGGGTCGGCAGCCGGGCGCCGGCCGGGAGCGCGCCGGAGCGGATCGCCGCCGCGTACTCGTCGACGATGGCCTTGTAGGAGGGCGGTCGCACGGGTCACCTGCCGTTCCGGGGTGTCGCGGGTGCCGGAAATGTATCCAGGACAATAAGTGGATTGTCCTGGAGGGGTGTTCCTAACCTCGGAGGTGTCCGGCGGAAGGCCGGAACAGAGGCCGGAACAGAGGCCGGGGCAAAGGCCGGGGCAGAGGCCGGGAACGGAGCGCGCGTCCATGACCATCCGCAGCGAGCGGGACCAGCACGTCGTCACCCTCACCATCGACCGGGAGGAGAAGCTCAACGCCCTCGACTACCCGACGATCGACGCGCTGCTCGCCGAGCTGGACCGGATCGACGCCGACGACACCGTCCGCGCCGTGATCCTGACCGGCGCCGGGCAGCGGGCGTTCAGCGCGGGCGCCGACATCCCGTCCCTGGCCGCCAGCATCGCCGGTGGGTCCGAGCGGGCGCTGCGCGAGTTCGTCCGGCGCGGCCACGCGCTCACCCGGCGGATCGAGGAGTTCCCCAAGCCGGTTATCGTCGCGGTCAACGGCTTGGCGTACGGCGGTGGTTGCGAGGTGACGGAGGCGGCGCCGCTGGCCGTCGCCGCGGAGCACGCCACCTTCGCCAAGCCGGAGATCTCGCTCGGCTTCCCGCCGCCCTTCGGCGGCTCGCAGCGGTTGCCGCGCCAGGTGGGCCGCAAGCGCGGACTGGAACTGATCCTCACCGGCGACCCGGTCCCGGCCGCCCGGGCTGCCGAGCTCGGCCTGGTCAACTCGGTCGTCCCGGCGGGTGAACTGCTCGACGCGGCCCGGGATCTGGCCGACCGCATCATCCGGCACGCCCCTACCGCGGTGGCCGCGTGCCTGCGCGCCGTCACCCGGGGCATCAACCTCCCGATCGACGAGGGGCTCGCGGTGGAGGCCGCGGCCTTCGCCGCGACCGTGCCCACCGAGGGCGTCCGGGACGGGGTGCGGCTCTTCCTGAACCGTACGGCCGACTCCCGCTGAGGGAGCCGCAGTCGGCAGGACCGGCGGCCGCTGCCCGAGCCGACCCCCGTGGTTCGGGCGGCGGCCGCCGGTCCTGCGTCGTCGCTTCCGCGGAACGCGGCTTCTCATGAAGGAAGTCGGCGGATCGACCGGGGGATCAGGGCCCTTCCGGGTGATCCGCTGGGTGATCCGCCGGGAGGGCGGCCTCGGCGCCGCAGTGGGCGGCGACCGTGTCGGCGAAGGCGCGGGCGAGGGGGCCGAGGTTGTCCCAGTCCCGGACGGCCCCCAGCCGGCGGTGAGGGCTGGCAGGTCGGGGAACGGGAGCAGCCGCAGCGCGGGGTGGCCCGGGCCCCGCCACTGCGGCAGGACGGGCACGATGGCGTGGCCGAGCCCGAGTTCGGCCAGCAGGATCGCGGTGTCCCAGTCCGCGACGCTGGTGTCGAAGACCGGCCGGATGCCCGACTTCCCCAGCCAGGCGTCGAGTTGGGAGCGGGCCACGGAGTTCGGCGGCAGCCCGATCAGCCGGGCGTCCTGCAGGCGGGCTCGATGCGGGCCCGGGTGGCGAGCCGGTCGCCCGCGGCGACGGCCAGCACCCACGGCAGGTCGACGACGGGCCGCTGCTCGATGCCGCGGACGGGGGAGCCGAGGGTGATCCACGCGAGGTCCGCCCGCCCGGCCGTGAGCGACTCCAGACAGCTGCGGCTGGAGACCTCGGTCTGGAACTCCAGGCTGACCTGCGGGAAGCGCCGGCGGAAGGCCACCACGGCCTCGGACATGAAGTGCCGGACGCTGGTGGCGCCGGTGGTGATCCGCACGGATCCGCCCTCGCCGCGCGCGAGTTCGGCGATCCGGTGCAGCGCGTGGTCGATGCCGCCGAGCCCGGTGGCGACGGCCGCCTGGAGCAGCCGGCCCGCCTTGGTGGGCACGACCCCGCGCGGATGCCGCTCGATCAGCGAGAGCCCGAGCTCCCGCTCCAGCCGCTTGACGTGCTGGCTGACCGCGGACTGGGTGCAGTGGAGGTCGCGGGCGACGGCGCTGAGCGAGCCGGCCCGGCACACCGCGGCGAACACGCGGAGATCTTCGATGGTCACGGTGGCCCAAGATATCGCGAACACCCAAGGAATCACTTGGACCTGCCCCAGCAAACCGGCGGATTGACTTGGGGGTTCGCCGGGCTCGATCATCGATTCCGGGCCCAGGGCGGCAACCCGCCCGCTGTCTTCGCGGCGTTCCGGACGCCGAGGCGGGGGCACGGGCGGGTGTCGACCCACGACTGATCCGCGAGCATCCGTGGTGATCCGCAACGATCCACAAGGATCCACAAGGATCCGCAAGGATCCACAATGATCCGCAACACGAACGACGTACACCAACGTGGGGGGAACGTGACGCGCTACGCCGACGGACCGGGGACGGTCTGTGAGATCTACGTCCAGGCGCCGGTCGAACGGGTGTGGGAGCTGGTGACCGACATCGCCCTGCCCGCCCGGCTCAGCCCGGAGCTCCACCGCGTCGCCTGGCTGGACGGCGCCGACGGCCCCGCGCCGGGCGCCCGCTTCGAGGGCCACAACAGCCGCGCGGGCATGCCCGACTGGCGGACGGTCTCCGAGGTCATCGAGCTGACCGGCGAGGCCGGGACGGCAGTCGAGGCCGGCCCGGCCGGCCCCCGCGCCTTCGCCTGGGCGGTGATGGACGCGGACGGCCGCTACGGCGAGCCGGTCGCCGAGGTGGCCGGCTCGCTGGCCCGGTGGCGCTTCGAGCTCGTCCCCGAGGACGGCGGCACCCGGCTGCGCCAGTCGGTGGAGATCGGCCCGGGCCGCAGCGGCATGAGCTCCTACATCGACGCCAAGCCGGAGGCCGAGGAGAAGATCGTCGAGTTCCGGCTCGGCGAACTGCGCAAGGGCATGACGGCCACCCTCGAAGGCGTCAAGTCGCTAGCGGAGCAGGGCTCCTAGCGTATCCGCGGCAGCCCAGCAGACCGGCTTCCGCAGCAGACCAGCAGCCCAGCAGCCCAGCGGCCCAGTAGCCCGGCAGCCCGCCGGAGCTATCCGACCGGCCCGGCGTTCCCGCGCAGCATCTCGCCGACCAGGAACGCCAGGTCGAGGGCCTGGCCGCGGTTGAGGCGGGGGTCGCAGGCGGTCTCGTAGCGGGTCGGCAGCCGCTCGACGGTGACCGGGTCGCTGCCGCCGACGCATTCCGTGACGTCGGCGCCGGACAGCTCGATGTGCAGACCGCCCGGGTGGGCGCCCAGGGACCGTTGGACCTCGAAGAACCCGCGGACCTCGTCCACGATCGCTTCGACCTCGCGGGTCTTGTGCCCGTCCGGGGCGGTGACGGTGTTGCCGTGCATGGGGTCGCAGACCCAGCCCACCTGGATCCCCTCGGCGCGGGACTTCTCCACCAGCGCCGGCAGCAGGTCCCGTACGCGCTCGGCGCCCATCCGGACCACGAAGGTCAGCCGGCCCGGTTCGCGGTCGGGGTCGAGCCGGTCGGCGTAGCCGAGGATCTCGTCCGGGGTGGCGGTGGGGCCGACCTTCACCGCCACCGGATTGGCGATCCGGGCGAAGAGCTCCAGGTGCGGCCCGTCGAGCCGGCGGGTGCGTTCGCCGATCCAGAGCAGGTGGCCACTGGCGGCGTAGGTCCGTCCGGTGTCCGGGTCGGTGCGCAGCAGGGCCCGCTCGTAGTCGAGCAGCAGGCCCTCGTGGCTGGCGTACACCCTGGTGGTGCGGGTCTGCGCCGGGTCGGCGCCGCAGGCGGCCATGAACGCCATGGTGCGGTCGATCTCCTCGGTCAGGGCGGCGTACCGGGATCCCCCGGGCGAGCCGGAGACGAAGCCCCGGTTCCAGTCGTGCGCCCGGCGCAGGTCGGCCTCGCTGCTCGCGCCGAACGCCCGGACGAGGTTGAGGGTGGTGGCCGACTTCTCGTACACGGCGCGCAGTCGGGCCGGGTCGGGTTCCCGGGCCGCCGCGGTGAAGTCGTGACCGTTGACGGCGTCGCCCCGGTAGGACGGCAGGGTGAGCCCGTCGCGGGTCTCCACCGGGCTGGAGCGGGGCTTGGCGAACTGGCCCGCCATCCGGCCGATCTTGACCACGGGGAGCGCGCCGGCGTGGGTGAGGACCAGGGCCATCTGCAGCAGGACGCGGAGCCGGCCGGTGATCGCGTCGGCGCTGACCCCGGTGAAGGTCTCGGCGCAGTCGCCGCCTTGCAGGAGGAACGCCTCACCGCGGGCCACCGCGCCGAGCTCCTCCTTCAACTGGTCGCACTCCGGGCCGAGGACCAGCGGCGGCGCGGTGGCGAGTCCGTCGAGGACGGCCGCCAGGGCCGCCGGGTCGGGCCAGTCCGGCTGCTGGTCGCGCGGCTCGGCGGGCAGGTGTGGCGGGGCGGCGGGGCTTGGCAGGGCGGTCTGCTGACGGGGCTTCGGGTCCATGGCTTCCACCAGTCCTTCCGAGGTCGCTCCGAGGTCCGGGACGCGTGCTGTACGGCGGGGCAGGTACGGGGGGCAGGTATGGCGGGGCAGGTACGGGGTGCGGCCGCCGACCAGTGAAGCCGCGGGTTTCGGGGGCGGGCAAGCACGAGCGCAGTGGACCGCATCGGGGCGGAGGAAATGGTCTGGTGGCGTCCGGACCGTGCTGATTGGCTTCTGCGACATGCCCGTGGGTCAGCTACCGGCATCCCGTGGGCCACCCACCGGCATCCCGTGGGCCACCCGACGCGCCCGCCGCGGGCCAGGACCCGGCCGCGCGTCCCCACGGGGCCCGATCACCACCGAACGCGCCGAGGAGCGTCATGTCCCCACTTCCGTACAGCCCTGGCCGGCCGCCCGCCGAGCGGATCGGCGTCCGGATCACCGAGTCGGCGCTGCCCCGCCACGCGCCGCTCGACCTGTACGCGGAGCTCAGCCGCGAACTGGGCCCGGACGAGGTCTACCTGATGGAGAGCCTGGACGAGACGGGCCGGCAGCGTGGCCCGGCCGTCGTCGGCTACGGCCGGGTCGCGGAGATCAGGGTCCACCCGCGGCACGTCGAGATCGAGGGCCCGGAAGCGCTGCTGCCCTGGCTCGCCGGATGCGCCGAAGCGGCCGGCCTCACCCTGGTGTTCGACGTGGAGAGAGGGACGGAAGGGGCCGCGCGGTGGCGGATCGGCGGCCCGGAGCAGGTCTGGGAGCTGCTGGAGCGGGTCCGGCTGCTGTTCCACCCGGTCACCGGCCCGCCCGCCACCGGGTACCTGTTCGGTTTCCTCACGACCATCGGCTACGAGGCGGCCTGGCACATGGAGGAGCTGCCCGCGCGCGGCTCGCGCCCGGACCTGCCGGACCTGATCCTCACCCTCTTCCGCGACACCGTCCGGTACGACCCCGCGGGCAGTGCGCCCCGGCTGCGGAGCGCCGACCCCCTCCGGGCCGACGGCCCGCCCGACCGCGACGGACCCACCGGGCTGTTCGGCAGCCGTCCCGACCTGGACCCGATGGCCCTGGCCCACCGGGCCGCCGCCACGCCGGCGGTGGACGTCCCGACCGCCCCGCGGCCGACGTCCGTACGGGACTCGGTGACCCGGGAGGAGTTCCTGGGCTGGTCCCGGCGCTGCCTGGAGCACATCCGGGTCGGCGACATCTACCAGATCCAGATCGGCCACCGCGTCGACGTGCGCACCGAAGCGCGGCCGCTGGAGGTCTACCGCCGTCTGCGGGGCCGCAACCCCTCGCCGCACATGTACCTGCTGCCGCGCGCCGGGGGACTGCTGATCGGCGCCAGCCCGGAGCTGTTCTTCCGCACCGAGGGCGGGGAGATCACCATGCGGCCGATCGCCGGCACCACCCGGCGCGGCGCCGATCCGCAGGAGAACGAGCGGCGGATCAAGGAGATGCGGGCCAGCTCCAAGGAGCAGGCCGAGCACATCATGCTGGTGGACCTCTGCCGCAACGACATCGGCCGGGTCTGCCGACCGGGCACGCTGCCGGTCGACCGGCTGATGGCCGTGGAGACCTTCTCCCACGTGTTCCACCTGGTCTCGACCGTCACCGGCGGCCTGGAGACGGGCGTCACCGTCTGGGACGCGGTGCGGGCCACCTTCCCGGCCGGGACGATGAGCGGCGCGCCCAAGATCCGTGCCATGGAGATCATCGCCGGGCTGGAGCGGGAGCCCCGGGGCAGCTACGCCGGCGCCGTCGGCCTGGTGGACGTGCGCGGCTGGAGCGAGTTCGCGCTGTGCATCCGGACGATCAGCTTCGACGGCGGTACCTACTCCACCCAGAGCTCGGCGGGGATCGTCGCCGAGTCGCGGCCGGAGGCCGAGTGGGACGAGACGCTGGCCAAGATGGCGGCCGCGCACTGGGCGCTGACCGGTCGGGATTCCGTGGAAGAGACGGACGGGAACGGGGAGTTGACGGCATGACGGTTCTGGTGGTGGACGCCTACGACAGCTTCGTCCACGTGATCGACCGCTACCTGTGCTCGCTCGGGGTGGACACCGAGGTGGTGCGCTCGGGCACCAGGACGCCCGAGCAGCTCGCCGCCGCCCGGCCCGAGGCGGTGGTACTCGGACCCGGACCGGGGCACCCCGCCGACTCCGGCCACGTGGAGCTGGTCCACCGCTTCGCCGGCGAGGTGCCGCTGCTCGGCGTCTGCCTGGGCCACCAGGCGATCGCGCTCGCCCACGGCGGCACGGTGCGCACCGCCGAGCACCTGATGCACGGCCGGACCAGCACGGTGCGGCACGACGGCGCGGGCGTCTTCGCCGGTGCGCCGCCGACCCTGGAGGTCACCCGGTACCACTCGCTGGTGGTGGACGAGCCGCTGCCGGCCGGGTTCGAGGTGACCGCGCGCTCCTTGGACGACGGCTACGTGATGGGGCTGCGCCACCGCACCCTGCCGATCGAGGGCGTGCAGTTCCACCCGGAGAGCATCACCACCACAGGGGGGCTCGGGATGTTCGCCGCTTTCCTGGCGCGACGCGTCCCGGTGCGTCCGTAGGGTCCGGCGCGCCCGTGGGGTTCCGGCGCACCCGGAGCGGCTCGGTCACCCCGGCGGGTCCGGGTGCCCCGGCCGGTCCGGGTGCCGCGGCTGGTCCGGGTGCCTCAGCGGTCCGGCAACTGCTCCCAGACCCGGCCGAGCTCCTGGACCGCCTCGTACAGTCCGGCCGTGGACACCTGGGTGTACCCCACCACCAGCGCCGGGTCGGGTGAACCGCTCAGTGTGGTGAAGTCCCGCCCCCCGCGGACCAGGACGGACCGGCGCAGTGCCCGGGCGACCAGCAGGGCCTCGTCGGTGCGCCGGGGCAGCCGGACGCAGGCGTGCAGACCCGCCGCCGAGCCGCTCAGTGCCGCCCCGGGCAGATGGCGCTGGACGGCCTGGGCCAGCGCTTCGCGGCGCCCCCGGTAGCGCGACCGCAACCGCCGCAGGTGACGGTCGAGGGCGCCACCGCGCAGCAGTTCGGCGAAGGCGAGCTGGGTGAGGCCGTCCGCGCCGAGGTCCCGCTCCGAGCGGGCCCGCTCCAGGGCCGTGAGCAGATCGGCCGGTGCGGCGAGCCAGCCGGTGCGCAGGGTGGGGGCTACCGTCTTGCTGGCCGTGCCCGCGTAGACGACGTGCCCCGGGGCGAGGCGCTGCAGGGCCAGCGGGCGGGGCCGCCGTTCCAGCCAGAGGTCGCCGTCGTAGTCGTCCTCGATCACGTAGCCGCCGGTGGCCCTGGCCCAGCCCACCAGCGCCTCCCGGCGCTGCGGGGACATGGTGACGCCGGTGGGGAACTGGTGGAACGGGGTGACCAGGACGGCGCGTACGCCGGTGGCGGCCAGCGCCGCGACGTCGATGCCCTCCGCGTCCACCGGAACGGGGACGGTGGTGAGCCCGGCCGCCCGGATGAACCGCTGCTGGCGCACCAGCCCCGGGTCCTCCACGGCGATCGCGCCGATCCCCAGCCTGGTCAGCGCCGCGCAGAGCAGCGCGAGTCCGTGGGCGAAGCCGGCGACCACCATGATCCGCTGAGGGGCCGTCCGTACGCCCCGCACCCGGCCGAGGTAGCGGGCCAGCTCCTCGCGCAGCGCGGGCACGCCGGACAGCGGCGGGTAGCCGAGGTCGGCCCGGCCGGCCGAGCGGACGGCCTGCTGGTAGGCGAGGGCCCACTCGCGGTGCGGGAAGTGCGAGGGGACGGAGCCGCCGGTGCGCAGGTCCCAGCGCACCCTGGGCACCCGCCCCTCGTCCAGCAGCGGGGAGACCACGGGCGGTCCGGACAGGTGCCGGGCGACCCTGGTGCCGGAGCCCTGCATGGCCTCCAGGTAGCCCTCGGCGATCAGCTGGCCGTACGCCTCCACCACCACGCTCCGGGAGACGTTGAGGTCGTGGGCGAGGCCGCGGGTGGACGGCAGCCGGGTGCCGGGGCGCAGCACCCCGTCGGTCACCTCCTGCTTGATGGCGGTCTGGATCTGCAGCGTGAGCGGCGCCGGGGCCTCCCGGGAGACCACGACCGAGGTCAGCCACACCGGCGGGGCCTCCTGTCCGCGGTGCGGGAAGTGGACCGGCGGGCGGGCGCCCGAGTGGTCTGGAGCGGGCCGGGCGGCGCCTCCCAGACTGAATCGCGAAGCCCCCGTCGATGGGACGGGCGGCGCGGGACGCCTCGGAAGGGTGACCAGGTGAAGCCGGACACGGTGGTGAGGGAACGCGACTGGGCGGGGCTGCTGGCCGGGGCGATGGCCGGTCGCGACCTGTCGGCGGACGACCTGACCTGGGCGATGGACCGGATCATGCGGGGCGAGGTCGGCCCGGCGAGGCTGGCCGGGTTCCTGGTCGCGCTGCGGGCCAAGGGCGAGACGGTGGAGGAGGTCTCGGGCCTGGTGCGGGCGATGCGGGCGCACGCCGTGCCGCTGGAGGTGCCGGGGCCGACCCTGGACATTGTCGGTACCGGCGGGGACGGGGCGGCCACCGTCAACATCTCCACCATGGCCTCGGTGGTGGCCGCCGCGGCGGGCGCCCGGGTGGTCAAGCACGGCAACCGCGCGGCCTCCTCGGCCTGCGGCTCGGCCGACGTGCTGGAGCGGCTCGGCGTGGTGCTGGAGCTGCCGGTCGACCGGATCGCCCTGGTGGCACGGAAGGCGGGGATCACGTTCTGCTTCGCTCCGGTGTTCCACCCGGCGATGCGGCACGCCGCCGCCTCCCGGCGCGAGCTGGGTGTGCCCACCGTGCTCAACCTGCTCGGCCCGCTGTCCAACCCGGCCTTCCCCACGGCGCTGGCGGTGGGAGCTGCGGAGCGGCGGACGGCGGAGCTGATCGCGGGGGTGCTGGCGCGGCGGGGCTGCGAGGCACTGGTCTTCCGAGGGGACGACGGCCTGGACGAACTGACGGTCACCACGACCTCCACGGTCTGGTCGGTGCACCGCGGCGCGGTCCGCCGCGAGCACCTCGATCCGCTCGACCTCGGTGTTCCGCGATCGCTGCCGGAAGGGCTGCGCGGCGGCGACCCGGCGTTCAACGCGGCGGTCGTACGGGCGGTGCTCGCGGGGGAGCGCGGACCGGTGCGGGACGCGGTGCTGCTGTCGGCGGCGGCGGGGCTCGCCGCCCTCGAACCCTCGGACGAGCCGGTCGCGCGGCGGCTGCCGCCGGGGCTGGACCGGGCCGCCCGGGCGATCGACTCCGGTGCCGCGGCGCGGCTGCTGGACGACTGGGTGGCGCTGACCGCCCGGCTGGCGGCCGGTGGCTGACCGGTCGGCCGGGTCGGCGGCGCGCCGCGGCGCACCGCCGGCCGGTTCGGTCCGCTGCTCACCGGGACAGCCCCGAGAGCCGCAGCACCAGGTCCTTCACCTCGGTGGCGCGGTAGCCCGGACGGGCCGCCGAGGGATCCGAGCAGAGCAGCACCGGGCCGTCGGCGGGGTCGTCGGGCAGCCTGCCGTGGCTGCCGCGCACCAGCGTGGCGTCCAGCGGTACCACCGTCATCGGCGCCCGCAGGCCCACTCGCTTGCGCAGCACGGTCAGGGCCGCCCGGGCCTTCACCCACGGGACCCGCGGGTCGAAGAAGAGCTCGGCCGGGTCGTATCCGGGCTTGCGGTGGATCTCCACCCCGCGGGCGAAGTCCGGAGCCCGGGCGTCGTCCAGCCAGTAGTAGTACGTGAACCACGCGCCCGGCTCGGCGACCACGACCAGCTCGCCGGCCCGCTCGTGGTCGATCTCCAGCGCCCGCTGCGCGGGCCGGTCGAGCACCTCGGCCACCCCGGGGACGGCCCGCAGCACCTCGCGCACCCGGGGGACGTCGGACGGGTCCCGGACGTAGACGTGCGCCGCCTGGTGGTCGGCGACGGCGAAGGCGCGCGAGCCGTGGGGGTCGAGGTACTCCATGCCGCGCTGGGTGAAGACCCCCAGCAGTCCCTCGCCGCGCAGCACCCGGTTGAGGTGCACCGGCCGGTCCACCGCGGTGATGCCGTACTCGCTGAGGGCGAGCACGGTCACACCCCGGTCGCGCAGTTCGTCGAGGAACGGCGCCAGCGCGGCGTCCGCCATCCGGGCCGCCCGGATCGCCTCCGGGCCGTCGGGCCCGTAGCGCTGCAGGTCGTAGTCGAGGTGGGGCACGTAGACGAAGGACAGGTCGGGCGAGACGGCGCGCACCACCAGCCGGGCGGCCCGGACGATCCACTCGGTGCCGGCGATCCCGGCCGCGGGCCCCCAGTACCGGAACAGCGGGAACGGGCCGAGCGCGTCGGTGAGCGCGTCGCGCAGACCGGCCGGGCGGGTGTAGCAGTCCGGCTCCTTGCGGCCGTCGTAGCGGTACACCGGACGGGGCGTCAGCACGGTGTCGACCTCGGCGCCCATCGCGTACCACCAGCAGAGGTAGGCGGTGCGGTGCGCGGGGTCGACGGCGCGGGCCGCGTGCCACACCTTCTCGCCGGCGACGAGGCCGTTGTGCTGGCCCCAGAACCGGACCTCGCCGAGGTCGCGGTCGTACCAGCCGTTGCCGACCGCGCCGTGCCGGGCCGGGGACAGCCCGGTGATCACGCTGGCCTGGACGGTCGAGGTCACCGCCGGGAACACGGTGGTGAGCGGGGCGGTGAAGCCCTCCTCGCCGATCCGGCTCAGGTTGGGCATGTGCCGCAGCAGCCGCGGGGTGACCCCGACGGTGCAGAGTACGACGACCGGTGTCCGTCCGCTCATGGTCCGGGCTCCTTCAGTCCGAGGCCGGTCAACGCCTGCCGGGCCCAGGCGAGTTCGGCGGCGATGCCGTCGGCGAGGGCGGCCGGGGCGGCGGCGCGCCGCCCCTCGGGCAGGACGTTCCAGGTGTACGTCTCCACCTCGACGTGGTCGCAGGCCGCGTCGGGACGGTCGAACAGGGCGGCCAGCACGGCGTCCAGGACCGGCCGGGTGCTGCGCAGCGGCGGTGCCGGGTCGGCGTGCAGCGGCACGTGGAAGTGGACCCGCCACGGCGCCCGGCGGGGCAGGCCGTCCGCGCCGAGCGCCTCGTCCAGGTCGTCGCGGGCCAGCGGCTCGGGGGCCGACCGCTCCCGGGTCTGGTGCAGGAACCGCGGCTCGACGAACTCCGCCAGGGCGGCGGCCACCGCCGGATCGGACGGGTCCTCGGCGTGCAGGGCGCAGGAGGCCTGGAGCTTGACGACCGGCAGCCCGGCGGCCTCCAGGCGGGCGAGGGCCGCCGCGGGGTCCTCGAAGGCGACCGCGAGGTGGCAGGCGTCCAGGCAGACCCCGAACACCGCCGGGTCGAGCCCGCCCAGCAGCCGCACGGCCTGCTCGGTGCGTTCGACCACGCAGCCGGGTTCCGGTTCGAAGCCGACCCGCACCGGTCGCCCCTCCCGGGCGGCGAGCTCGCTCAGGCCGGAGCCGAGCGCCTCCAACTGCGCCGCGGCCGCCGCCTGCCGGGGCCCGTCCCACCAGGGGGCCCAGCCGAGCGGCAGGGTGGACAGGCTGCCCCGTTCGGCGTCCGGGGGCAGCAGCCCGGCCAGGATCCCGGCCAGGTCGAGGGTGTAGCGCAGCCGGGCCGGCTCCGACCAGTCGGGCCGGTAGACGGCCCGTTTCACCCGGGGGGCGTGGAAGTCCCGGTAGGGGAAGGCGTTGAGGGAGACCACCTCCAGACCCCGGACGGCCAGTTCGCGGCGCAGCCGGGCGACCGCCGGGGGATCGCCGGCGAGCGCGTCGGCGGCCGGCCGGGGCAGCCACAGCCCGACGCCGAGCCGGTCCGTGCCCAGGCGTTCGCGCACCGGTACGGCGTACCGGTCGAGCTGGCCGATGACGCCGGCGAGGGACTCGGCGGGGTGCACGTTGGTGCAGTACGAGAGGTGGACGGTGCTTCCGTCACCGTGCCGTAGGCGCATCGTTCCCGTCAACTCCCGCCACGAGCAATGGAGTTGCCCTCGTGAGTGGCCGCCTCCAGGACGTCCGGGAGCTCCGGCCGGAGCCGGCCGCTCTGCCCGTAGAACGAGACCGGATTGCGCCAGAGCACCTGGTCCACGTCGTCCTCGGTGAACCCGGCGGCGAGCATCGCGCGTCCGGTGGCGGCGGTGAGCAGTGGGTCGCTGTGGCCCCAGTCGGCGGCCGAGTTGACCAGCATCCGCTCGGTGCCGTACCGCTCCAGCACGCGCACCACGCGCTCGGGAGTCATCTTGGTGTCCGGGTAGACCGAGAAGCCCAGCCAGCAGCCGCTGCCCGCCACCTGGTCGACCGTCACCTCGTTGAGGTGGTCCAGCAGCACCAGCGCGGGATCCAGACCGGACTCCTCGACCAGCGCGAGGGACCGGCGGGTACCGGCGGCCTTGTCCCGGTGGGGGGTGTGCACCAGGGCGGGCAGGCCGTGTTCCGCGGCGAGGGCGAGCTGCAGGGCGAAGGCCTTCTCCTCCGCGGCGGTGCCGGAGTCGAAGCCGATCTCCCCCACCGCCACCACCGAGTCCTTGGCCAGGTAGCGCGGCAGCACGTCCAGCACGCCCGCGCAGCGCGGGTCGTTGGCCTCCTTCGGGTTGAGGGCGAGCGCACAGTGGTGCGCGATGCCGAACCGCGCGGCGCGGTACGGCTCCCAGCCCAGCAGGGTGTCGAAGTAGTCGGTGAAGCTGCCGACCCCGGTTCGGGGCTGGCCGAGCCAGAAGGACGGCTCGACCACGCAGCGCACGCCCGCGGCGCGCATCGCCCGGTAGTCGTCGGTGGTCCGTGAGGTCATGTGGATGTGCGGGTCGAGGATCCGCATCGGCGGTACTACTCCTTGCCTCGGAGGGTGACCGGTCGGTGGGACGCCACGTCGGCCGGGGTGAGCAGGGCGAGCGCCTCCGGCGGGGCGGGGCGCCCTGCGGCCTCGCGTTCGCGCACGAGAGCGGTCAGCATCACGCGCAGCTCCCGGTCGGCGCGTTCGTGCAGGTCGGCGACGGCGCTCAGCGGCACGCCGGTGAACAGGCACTTCAGAACGGCGTCGCGCCACAGCGCCTGGTCGAGGTGGCGCCGTGCGTACGGGCCGACGGCGGCGGCCAGCAGCCGGGTGTCGTGGGTGCGCAGCGCGTCCTCGACCAGCCCGACCGCGCCGTCCCCCACACCGAGCAGGGGCAGTGCGCGCAGGACGGCCACCCGCTCGGCGGCATCGCCGTACCGGTAGCAGGCCTCGGCCTCGGCGAGTCGCTGCCCGTCCGCCGCGGGAACGGCGAGCAGCAGCAGGGCGCGGGCGGCGTCCGCGGCCGTCCAGCCCTCGGCGCCGGGCGGCGGCTCGGGCAGTCGGCGGTGTCCGCAGGCCCGTCCGGCGGCCGGGAAGAGGACGGCGAGGGCACCGGGGTCGGCTGCCAGGCGGCGCAGCGCGTCGTGCAGCCAGGCGGCGCTGGCCCGGTCCGGGCCCGCTTCGAGCGACGAGGTCAGCAGGGCGGGGGCGGGTACAGGGACAGGTGCGGTCATGGGAGCGGTCCTCTCTCCGGCGGTGTCCCCGGTCATGTCGGTGACACCCGGCGGGCCAGGCGGCGGGCCAGCGGGAGGGCGGTGGCCAGGGCGAGGGCGGGCAGCGGAGCCCCGGCCCGGGCGGCGAGCGCGGCCTGGAGCGGCACCATGGCGTGGATGCCGGCGCCCACCGAGCGGCGGACCCGGCCCGCGTCGGGCAGCCGGGCGGCGGCCGCCTGGGCGGTGCCGAAGTGCCAGCCGTACCAGCCCGCCAGGGCGGCCTGGGCCGCCCCGGCGACCCGTGCGGCGCGGCTCGGCAGACCGTGGCCGCCGGTCCGGGCACGGCGGGGCAGCGCCGCCGCCGCGGTGATCAGACCGGTGGCCGCGAGAGTGGCCCGGGGCAGCGCCGGCTCGGCCCCGTGCACCTCGTCGCGACTCAGCCGGGTCACCGTCGCGGTGTGGGCGGTGAGCACCGCGGCCGGGAGCAGCGCCCGCCGGGCCGTCCCCGGACCGGGGGCCGTGGCACCGAGCAGCAGGTCGAGGCCGCGGGCCGCGCCCATCGCGGCGGGCCCCAGCGGCCCGGACTTCAGGCCGAGGTCGTAGGCCCAGACGGTCGCGGCCAGCGGCACCGCGACGGCCAGCGAATGGCGCCCGCCGCTGAGCCCGGCGAGAGCCAGCGAGGCCGCGGTGCCGGCGACCGCCACGGCCAGGGCGGTGCCCGGGCGGACCCGGCCGGAGGGCACCGGCCGGTGCGAGCGTTCGTAGGCGTCGACGGTGCGGTCCGCGTAGTCGTTGAGGGCCATTCCGGCCCAGTAGAGGCTGACCGAGGCCGCGGCGAGCCCGGCGACCGCCGGGCCGAGCGGACGCCCGGCCGACAGGGCGCCGACCAGGGTGTCGCCCGGGACGGTCAACGCGGCCGGGGCCCGGACGAGTTCGAACAGCGGCCCCGGCCCGCGGGTGCCGCTCATCGGCCGGCCACCGAGGCGGCCCAGTCGAGCAGGGCCCGGTACTGGCCGTCCAGGTCGTGCGGGACGCCACCCGACCCGGAGGCGGCGGCCGCGGCCGGGTCCGGGTCGAACGGGTCCTTGAAGAAGAGGGCGAACTGGCTCTGCGGGCCGCCGGCACCGGCGCGGCTCGCCACCGCCATCAACCGGACCAGGTCGAGCACCAGCGGTGCGGCGAGTGCCGAATCGCAGCCCTGCCAAGTGAATTGGAGGGTCATTCGGACACCGAGGAAGCCCTCGAAGCCGATGTGGTCCCAGGCGGTCTTCCACTCCCCGAGGTCGGGGACGTTGTCGATGTGGGTCCGGCCCTCCACGGGGTGGTCGAGCAGGCTCGACAGCACCCGGTTCTTGGAGTCGGACTTGCTCCGGGCCGCCGCCGGGTCCTGCAGGGTCGCGCCGTCGCCGCCGCCGAGCAGATTGGTGCCCGACCAGGAGCGGACCCGCAGGGCGCGGCGGGCGAACATCGGTGCGAGCACGCTCTTCACCAGGGTCTCGCCGGTCTTGCCGTCCCGCCCCGCGCAGGGCAGGCCTCGCTCGGCGGCCAGCCGGAGCAGCGCCGGCAGCTGAACCCCCGTGGACGGGGTGAAGTCGACGTACGGGCAGCCGGCGGTCAGCGCGGCGTAGGCGTAGAGGGAACTCGGCGGCAGGACGGCGCCGGGCCGGGCGAGAGCCCGGTCGAGCTCCGCGGGGCTGTCGGGCACGGACGCGGCGGGTACGGGAGGCTCCGTCGACGAGAGGTTGACCACCACGACGGTGTCCAGCCCGTGGCGCCGGCGGAAGGAATCCAGGTCCGCACGGAGCCGTCCGGCCTGCGCGGCCTGAGTCCCGGGTGCACCGGGGCCGACCCCGGGCCGGATCTCCCGGTCGGCCGCGTCGAGCGCCTCCCCGACCCCGGCGGCCACCCGGTCCGGCAGCACGCCGTCCTGCACCAGCCGGTCGGCGCGCTTGCGCAGCGCGACCTCGGTCAGGTCGTGTCCGCCGAACACCAGCTCGGCGAACCCGGGAAGCGGCAGCGGACGCAGGGCGGCGGTCTCGGTGAGACACCCCACGGGCTCCGCGAGCCCACCGGCGAGCGCCGCGGCACCGGCGACCACGGTCGTGGCCACCGACCCCCGCGCACCCACCAGCCACACTCCGGTCCGGTTCCCCATGCTCCGCCTCCCGTCCGCGCGGTCCGGGTCGACCGGCGCTGCGGCCAGCATGGGGGGCGGTGCTATGGCGGTGGCATCGGGTGGTTATCGCGGCTCGGGCGCGGGCTCGGGCGCGGGTGGGGGATGGGTGCGGCGAGCGGTGGGGGCGGGGGTTCGGTGGCGGCTGCGCCGGTGCGCGCGCGATGGGTGGGGCCAGGTGGGCGGCGGCGTGGGGCGCGGGTGTGGAGCGGCCGGGGCGGGCGGTGGTGTGGCCCGTCGTTAGGGGCGGGGGCCGCGGAGGCGCCAGACGGCGGGGCGGAGTTCGAGGGCATCGTCGGATGGGCAGGGTGCGGTGGCGGAGCGCAGGCCGCGTCGGGCGAAGGCGTCGAGGCGGCGGTCGCGCAGGGCCTCGGCCAGGTCGCGGCAGGTGGTGAAGGCTCTCGTGGCCGCGTGCGACCGGCCGTCGGCAAGGGCGAGCAGGGCCTCGCAGCGGGCGGCCTCGAAGCGGGCCCGGCGGTCGCCGGAGGCCCGGGCGGCTTCGGCGGCCCGTTCGACCAGGGCGCGGGTCTCGGAGGACGGACGGTGCTCCAGGGTGAGGTCCGCGAGGCCGGTGAGTGCCCTGGCCTCCTCGGTGCGGTCGCCCACCGACTCGGCGGTCCGGCGGGCCTCCTCGTAGCGGTCGGCGGCCAGCTCAAGGTGGTGTTGCTGCCAGGCGAGGTCGCCCAGGGAGCGCAGCGCGGCGGCGCGCGCGGACGGGTCGTCCAGTCGGCCGGCGGCGTCCAGCGCTACCTGTTGGACGACGTTCCACTCCGGCCAGGCGGCGGAGGCCTCCAGGAGTCCGGTGACGGCGCGGGCCAGTCGGAGCGCCGGCTGCCAGAGCCCCCGCTCGTACGCGAGGACGACGGCTCCCACCAGGGCGGCGCGTTCCTCGGTGAACCAGTGGTCGGGGCGCCGGCCGTGGACGGCGCCGCCGCCGGCGTGGTCGCGCGGCGCGGCCGCGGTGCCGGAGGCGATGAGTTCCTCGGCGAGTTCGGCGGCGGCCGTGAAGTCCGTGCAGAACCGTTCGGTCACGGCGGCGACCGTCTCGGCGGGTTCCTCGGCGGCGAGTTCGGCGGACAGCAGCCGCAGCAGGACGGGGAGGCGGTAGTGCGGCAGCCCGGAGCCGTACGGGCGTTCGGCTTCCAGGAGGTGGTCGTCGACCAGGCGGTCGAGCAGCCGTTCGGCCTTCGGTGGGGAGGTGTCGAGGGCGGCGGCGGCCGCGGGGGCGCCGAACGGCGCGGCGGGCAGGAGTCCGAGCCGGGCCAGGGCCTGCCGCTGGTCGGGGCAGAGGCCGCGGGTGAGCACGGTGCGGATGTCCTGGCCGTTGGCGCGCAGTTCGTCGAGGCGGGAGGTCTCGTCGTCGAGCCGGGTGGCGAAGGCGGCCGGGGTCCAGTGCGGGTGGGCGGCGAGCCGGTCGCCGGCGATCCGCAGTGCGGCGGGCACGTGTCCGCAGGCGGCCAGGATCCGTGCGGTGCTGTCGGGGTCGGTCCGGGAGTGCGGTGCGCCGGCCGCGCTGTCGAGCATCCGGAGGGCCTGGTCCTCAGACGGTCGGCTCAGCCGCAGGACGGACGCGGGGGTGCCCTCGTCGGGGGCGCGCCGGGTGGTGACCAGGGTGACGCTGTCCGGGGCGGTGGGCAGCAGGGGCCGCAGGCCTTCGGTGTCGGGGGCGTTGTCGAGGACGATCAGGATCCGTCGGCCGTCCAGCAGTCGGTCGAGGAGGCCGCGGCGCTCCGGTTCGGTGTCGGGCAGCGGGCCGGTGGCGCCGAGGCCGCGCAGCAGACGGGGCAGCGGATCGTTGGCGGGGGAGGTGCGGGCGTGGTCCAGGTCGATCAGGATCCGGCCGTCCGGGAAGGCGTCGGCGACGCGGTGCGCGGCGTGCAGGGCGAGCGAGGACTTGCCGGCTCCGGGGCCACCGGTGAGGACGACGGTGCCGCCGGTCGGAGCGCCGCGCAGCAGCGCGTCGAGCCGGTCCAGTTCGGCTTCGGGCGGGAGCAGGCCCGGTTCGACGGCCGGCGGCGCGGGCGGGGCGGGCCGGGGCGGTTCGGGCTCGGTCCGCCGTAGCTCCCGGTCGCCGGCGAGGAGCCGTTGGTGCAGATTCTGGAGGTCCGGCCCGGGTTCGATGGCGAGCTCCTGGACCAGGGTACGGCGCAGCGAGGAGAACACCTGGAGCGCTTCGGCCTGCCGGCCGGCGCGGTAGAGGGCCACCATCAGCTGCCCGTGCAGTTCCTCGCGCAGCGGGTGCTCGGCGACGGCGGCCTGCAGTTCGCCGAGGAGTTCCTGGTGCCGGCCGAGTCGGAGGCCGGCCCGGAACCGGCCCTCCAGGGCGGCGGTGCGCAGTTCGGTCAGGCGGGTGGCCGCCGCGCTGAGCACGGGGCCGGCCGGGACGTCCGGGAGGAAGGGGCCGCGCCACAGGGCGAGCGAGCGCGCGTAGAGCTCGGCGGCCTCGGCGTGGGCCCCGTCGCGCTGGGCGGCCGCGGCCTCCTCGCCGTACCGCTCGAAGCAGCTGACGTCCAGTCCGCAGGTGTCGAGTTCCAGCAGGTAGCCGTGTCGGCCGGTGTGGATGGCGGGCGGCGTCTCCTCGGGCCCGGCGTCGGCGATCAGCTTGCGGAGGTGGGAGATGTAGACCTGGAGGGTGGTGGTCGCGGTGCGCGGCGGGGTGTCGTCCCACAGCTCGGTGATGAGGGTTTCGATCGGTACGGCCTCGTTGGCGCGGACCAGCAGGGTGGCGAGGACGACGCGGGGCTTGGCGGCGGGAGGGGTCAGATCCGTTCCGGGGTTGCCGGGGCCTCGGACCTCCATGGGACCGAGTACACGGAATCGCACGTCGAGGCCTCGCCTTCGCCCGGGTACGGACCTGCCGGGAACACCATACGGCCCTTCGAACTGCCGTGCAGTTCGGATTTCCTGGCGTGACGTCAGTACTCCTGGCGGACGGTCGCGGTGGCCTCCAGGACGGTCCGTTCGTGCTGGCTGACGGTCAGGGTGACGGGTGCGCCGGGCTGTCCGAGGTCGTTGACGGAGAGCTCGCCCGGTACGGCGGTGCAGTACATGGGTGCCCCGGCCACCGCGGCGCCGCGTCGGCGCAGCGCGAGCGAGGTGACGACGGTGCGCTCCGGGGTGAGCCCGCAGGCGAGCCGGACGCACAGCACGGCGGCCTGCCGGGCCACCTCCACCAGGGTCAGATCGGGTACCGGCCCGCCGGGGTCGGCGCCCAGTCCGTGGCCGCCGCCGGGGATCAGCACGGGGGCGGAGAGCCGGGCGTAGGTGTTGAGCGAGGGGGTGCCGAGCAGGACGTTGCCCGGTGCCGAGCGGCCCACGTCGGCGGGGCGGACCGGGGCGGCGGGTCGGGCCGGTTCCGGCAGGTACCGCGGCAGTGGGGCGAGGAAGGCCAGTGCGGAGGAGATCCGGGCGCAGACGGCGTCGTCCAGGCGGACGCCGCAGTCGAGGTCGAGGCCGTGGGTGCCGCGGCCGATGACCCGGCGGGGGCGGACGGCCAGGTCCAGGGCGAGCCGGGGGGTGCGCCGGTCCGCGTGCCAGGCGCCCGGGTCCGTGAGGTGGAGCTCGTAGCGGTCGAGGCGGGCCGGCAGGCTGCCGGGGATTCCGAAGTACTTGTATCCGATGAATTCGCCTGCGTCCAGCAGGATTTCGGTGACGTGCTGCCAGTCGTGGAACGGCCCGTCCTCCTCGCCGGGCAGGGCGGCGCCGGCGGGCAGCGCGCCGGAGAGGGCGAAGTACTCCTCCTCGACGGAGGGGCCGTTTGTCAGGTGGGTGCTCGACAGCAGGGTCCGGTGGATCAGGTGGAGGGCGGCGTGGGCGGCTGGTCGACGGCAGGCTCGCATGACGGCGTCTTCCACTGTCCCCCGCTTCCCTCCGAGCCGTCGACGGCCGACGACCCGAGTTCGTTCACTGTCTGTCAACTGCTGATCATGATCGGCGGCATCCGGGTGGCAGGAAGCTGCATGGCCGCTACTGCCGGGTGCGCCGTCGGGGGCGGTCTGCTACATCCAGCCGTCCCCTTGGCCGGCGTCGGTCGGCAGCAGCCAGCCGAGGGCGACCGCCTTGACGCCGGCCTGGAAGCGGCTGTCCGCCCGCAGCTCCTCGGTGATCTCCGAGATGTGCCGGCGGCAGGTCCGCACCGACATGCCCAGCCGGCGGGCGACCACCTCGTCCTTGTGGCCTTCGGCCATCAGCCGGACGATGGCCTGTTTCACCTCGCCGACCATGGGCCCGTCGGAGGCCGGGCCGGCGTCGAACGGCACCCCCTGCCGCCACAGGTACTCGAACACCGAGCAGTGGTAGGCGACCAGGCTCGGTTCGCGGACCACGACGGCGCCGAGCGCCCCGGGTTCCCGCTGGGGGACGAAGGCGACCTCCCGGTCGATGATGATGACCCGGTCGATGACCTCCCCGGCGGTGCGGAACTGCCCGCCGGCCGCCGACACCTCCCGTACCACCTCCTGGGTCCCCGGATCGGTGCGGGCGGTGTGCTGGTACAGCGTCCGCAGGGCCAGGCCGTGGCCGAGGATCGACAGCCCGCTCTCCTTGGCGGCGCGCAGCAGGTGCGGTGGGCGGGCGCCGCCGGGCTGGACGGTGAGCACCTCCCGGGTGGCGCGCTTGATGGTGTAGTCGATCATGGACTGGACGGTCTCCGGTTCGCTGATCGCGTCCACGGCCTCGACGTGGTTGCGCAGCCGTCGGCCCTCGAAGTAGACGGGCCGCAGCGAGGCGAGCTGGGAGCGGAGGTTGGAGATGTGCTGGTCCAGCTCGTTCAGGTGCTGTTCCATCGGGCCCAGCAACGTGGATGACGCCGCATCAGGGCTGACCGGGACGAGTCTGAGCGGGTCGCCCGGGACGGGCCGGATCAGCCGCAGGACCCGCAGGACCCGCTCGGTGCGCTTGACACCGGCGGGGGAGAGGTTGAGTTGGGTGGCGACCGTGTCGGGCCTGAACCGGCCTTCCAGTACGGCGAGTCGGTAGGCGGCCGCGCTGACGTCGTCCAGATGGTCGAACTCCGATTCGGCGGTGTCGTGATTCACGGCTCGGCCTCCCCAGTGCCTGCACTTGCTGTCTTGCAACAATATGCCACGGTCAACGCCGGTGGGCCGAGTGATGATTGGGATAGCAGTGTCTGCGGCGGTCCCTTGGGTCATCCTTTGCCGTGGACGAACGCAAACGGGAGGAATAGTCATGGCTTGGTCCTCGAAATCCGCATTCGTGCGTCGTACGGTGGTCGGCGCGGCCGCGTTGGTTTCGGCAATTGCCGTCGGTGCCGGTGGGCTTGGGGATCTGACCGGCTCCGGTCACGGAAAGGCCGGCCTGGTCACGAACTTCGGCGCGATTGCCGGCGCCGGGGATTCGGCGGGCCCGGACGATGCGATCTGGGGCAGCACGCGGTACTGAATGCCCGATTCCGGACGGGTTTCGGTCGGCCCCGGTCCGGCGTGATTCCGCTCCGCTGATTCGACAAGTTCTACACATCTGTAGAAGTCGGCGACCGTGCGCCACGACGGCCCCGGACCGGACCGGGGCGAAGGCCGTCGACGGCACCTCGGACGGGTGCCATCGACGGCCTTCCCCGGTTCCCGGCCGACCGGCCCGGCCCCGCCTCACCGCAACCGCGGCGGCTCCGCCCACAGGGCGGCCCGCACGTCCGTGGACCGCACCTGGCCGTCCGCCCCGGCCACCACCACGGCCGGTGAGCCGATCCCGGTGACCTCGCCGACGACCTGCGCGTACCGGCCGTACCGGTTCGACCGCAGGGCCGCCAGCACGTCCTCCGCGGCGTCCGCCGCCACGCACAGGCACAGGCAGCCCTCGTCGGTGGCGTAGAGCGGGTCCAGGCCCAGCAGTTCGGCCGCCGCCCCGATCTCGTGCTGGACCGGGATCCACGCCTCGACCACCCGCACCGTCAGCCGGGACGCGGACGCCTGGGCCTGCAGCGCCCCGGCCAGACCGCCCCGGGCCAGCCGGTGGACGAAGCGCACCGCACCCGGCGGAGCGGCGGCGCGGGCCGAGGCCAGCAGCTCGGCGAGCGGGGCGCAGCCGCTCGGGACCACGTTCTCCAGCCCGAGGTCCTGGCGCACCGAGAGCAGGTGGACCGCGTACCCGCCCAACCGGGACGTGAGGAGCACCAGATCGCCCGGGCGCGCGTCGGACATCCGCTGGGCGGGTCCGAGCCGCACTCCGAACCCGGTGGTGTGGACGAAGAGCCGGTTGGCCTCCCCGGCCCGCACCACCCGCGCCTCGACGTCGACGATCCGCACCCCCGCCTCCCGGGCGGCGTCCCGGGCCGACTCCACGGCCCGCCGCAGCAGCGAACCGGGCAGCCCCGCCTCGATGGTGAGACCGAGGGTGAGCCAGGCCGGCTCCGCGCCCGCCGCGGCCAGGTCGTTGATCGCACGGCAGGCGGCCACCCGGCCGATGTCCCCGTCACCGAAGAACGGCGGGTCGATGGTGCAAGAGCTGCTGGTCACGGCCAGGCGGGAGCCGTCCCGGGGCAGGTCCGCCGGTTCCGGCGCCCAGGTATCGCCCAGCAACTCGGCGACGTACGCGCCGAGTTCTCCGCCCAACCCGGTGTCGTCGTCGTGGTCGAGCGTGATCTGCCGGTTCGTGAACCGGTCGTGGTCGTGTCTCACCGCAGGCTCCCTCCCGCCGGACCGCTGGTTCCCCCCTGCGGGCGCCCGGCTCCCGGCCAAGTCTGCCCGCACCCGCCGGGAGCGGGGCCGGAACCCGCCGAGCGGCCGCCGCACAAAGGTCCCTTTAGTGAGCGGGTGTTACTCATGGAACAGATCGTGGCTCAGCAGCCCGGTCAACGGGGAGGTAGATCCATGAGGGCGTCCACGCCGCACAGTACGGCCCGATGCGCGTTCCGTCTGCTCGGCCCGCTCCAGGTCGCCGTCGGCGGCCGCGGGGTGGAGATCCGCTCCGCGCGGCAGCGGGCCCTGCTGGCGAGGCTCCTGCTCGCCCAGGGCCAGGTGGTGTCGGTGGACACCCTGGTCGCGGACGTCTGGGGCGGAGAGCCGCCGAACAGCGTCCGCACCCAGGTCCACATCTGCGTTGCGGGGCTGCGCAAGCTCCTCCGGGACGCCGGCTGCCGCGGCGAGGTGATCAGCACCGTCGCCCCCGGCTACCGGATCGACCCGGACGACCACCGGGTGGACGCCGCCGCCTTCGCCGCCCTCGCCGAGGAGGGCTACCGGCTCGCCCGGGCCGGACGGGCCGGGCCGGCCGTCGAGCGACTGCGCGAGGCCCTCGCGCTGTGGCGGGGCCCGGCACTCGGCGGGGTGGACACCGAGTTCGCCGAGGCCGAGGCCGCCAGGCTGGCCGAACAGCGGATGCTCGCGGCCGAACAGCTCATGGCGCTGCGCCTGCAGCTCGGCGAGGACCGCTCGCTGATCGCCGAACTCGACTCCCTGGTACGGCAGAATCCGCTGCGTGAGCGCCTGCGCGGCTCCCTGATGCTCGCCCGCTACCGCTCCGGGCAGCGGGCGGCGGCGCTGCGCACCTACCGCGAGGGGCGCAGCCTCATCGTGGCCGAGCTCGGCCTGGAACCGGGCGTCGAACTGCGGGCGCTGCACGACCTGGTGCTGCACGACCGGGAGGGCGGCGCCGATGGCGGGCCGACCCCGCCGGCCCGCTGGGCCGATCACCCGGTTCCGGCGCAACTGCCGCCGGACAACCACGTGTTCACCGGCCGGGAAGCGGAACTGCGCAGGCTGGACGGGGCGCTGGCGGCGGCCGAGGACGGCCGACCGGGCCCGGTCCGGTTCGTCGTCGGCGGCCCGGGCACGGGAAAGACCGCGCTCGTCGTGCACTGGGCCCACCGCGCCGCCCGCCACTTCCCGGACGGGCAACTCTTCGTGAACCTGCGCGAGGCCGAGACCGGTGACGCGGCCGGCACCGCGGCCCGGGTGCTGCGCAGGTTCCTGCGCGGTCTCGGGGTCGCCCCGGAACGGCTGCCGGCCGCCCCCGAGGAGTGCGCCGTGCTCTACCGCAGCATGCTGGCCGGGCGCCGGCTGCTGGTGGTGCTGGACGACGTCACCCTCCCCGACCGGATCCTGCCGCTGCTGCCCGGGGACGGCCCCAGCCGGGTCGTGGCCACCGGGCCGGAGCTGGTGCTGGACAGCGGCAGCGCGGCCGGACTGCGCCTGGGCGCGCTCGGGACCGACGAGGCGGTGGCGGTGCTGGCGGCGATCGCCGGGCCGGAACGGATCCTGGGCGACCGCCGCAGCGCCGAGCGGCTGGCCGCCCTGTGCGGCGGACTGCCGGTCGCGCTGCGGGCCGCCGGAGCCCGGCTGGCGGGCCGCCCGCACTGGTCGGCCCTCGACCTGGTGGAGCGACTGGCCGACGGGCGCCGCCGCCTGGACGTGCTGGGCCACGACGCGAACGGTGTCCGGGCCTGCTTCGACCGCGCGGTGGCGGCGCTGTCGGCCGACGTGGCGGAGAGCTACCGCCGGCTCGGCGCCGCCGGGACGGCCCCCTTCGACCTGCGCACCGGCGTCAGGCTGCTGCGGCTCGGCCCCTCGGACGCGGAGGAGGCGCTGGAGCGGCTGGTCGACCGCAACCTGCTGGAGGTCGAGGGCCGGGACGCGGACCGGATGCTCCGCTACCGCTTCCCCCCGCTGCTCGGCCTGCACGCGGCGGAGTCGGCGGCCCCGGGCCGCGCGGCGGGTCTGCGCGGGCCGGCCCGGCAGGGCGTCCTCCCGGTGCCGTCGGCCCGGCTCGCCTTGGTGGCGGCGCCCGGCGCACGGACGAACCGTCGGCACCGCGCGGACGCCGACCTCAGCGGTTCCTGACCGGTCCTGTGTCGGCGTGGTGCCGATGCGGACCCTGACTGTTCCTGACCGGTCCTGTGTCGGCGTGGTGCCGATGCGGACCCTGACTGTTCCCGGCCGGTCCTGTGTCGGCGTGGTGCCGATGCGGACCCTGACTGTTCCCGGCCGGTCCTGTGTCGGCGTGGTGCCGACGCGGACCCCGACTGTTCCCG
>NZ_JBEZIQ010000070.1:0-16940 GCF_040651155.1 Kitasatospora sp. NPDC048545 | reverse complement strand
GGCCGGTCCTGTGTCGGCGTGGTGCCGACGCGGACCCCGACTGTTCCCGACCGATCCACGTTCAGGGGAGATTCGTCGATGCTCAGAATCCACTTCACCGCCGAGGACTTGGCGCGGATCCGACTGCGCCCGACGCTCGGGCCGGTCGCCGAGACGGTGTTCGCGCTCGGCATGCTGGGGCGGACCGGGAGTCCGGCCCAGGTGCGCTGGCGCAACCAGCTCGCCCGCCACCTGCGCCACGACGGCGCGCTGGGCCGGCTGCTCACCTCTCCCACGCCGCACAGGTTCCAGGCGCCGGGCGACCTGCTCTGCCTGGTCGACCGTTCCGGGGCGGCGGGTGACGGAGCGCTGCGGGCGGCCGGGCTCACCCGGCGGGACGCGGCGGCCGGGGTGCTGGAGGTGTGGCGGCTCGGTGTCGAGCCGTACTGGCACCGCATCGTGGCCCGGCTCACGGCGGAGTGCGACGCGCGCGGCCGGATCAGCATGGCCGGCGGGGTCGACCGGCTCTTCGACACGCTGCACTCCCGGATCGCCTGGAACGCGCCGGTGCTGGAGATCCCGGGGCCCGCGCAGGACGTGCACCTGGCCGGCCGGGGGCTGGTCCTGGTGCCCTCGATGTTCCTGCCGCACCGGCCCGCCGTGCTCGTCGGGGCCGAGGCCGAGACCGGGCTCCCCGCGCTGGTCTTCGCCGTCGCCCCGGACGCGCAGCCGACCGCGGACGTCTGGGAGGAGACGGGCGACTCCGCGCAGGCCCTGGGCGCGCTGGTCGGCCGGACCCGCGCGGAGGCGCTGCGCGTGCTCACCTCCGCCTGCACCACCACCCAGCTCGCCGAGCGGCTCGGCATCTCCTCGGCCGGGGCCAGCCAGCACACTTCGGTGCTGCGCCAGTCCGGACTGATCACCACCATGCGCAACCGCAACACCGTCCTGCACACGGTGACCCCGCTCGGGATGGCCCTGCTGGGCGTGCCCCAGCAGGCGCAGCCCGCCGTCCCCGCGGCCACGGCGTGAACGCCCGGCCGCCGTTCCACCTCGGCTACGGCACCAACGGCTTCGCCAACCACCGGCTGGACGACGCGCTGCGGACCATCGCGGACCTCGGCTACACGGCGGTGGCGCTCACCCTCGACCACGCCCACCTGGACCCGTACGCGCCGGGCCTGCCCGCCGAGGCGGGCCGGGTCGCCCGGCTGCTCCGCGCGCTCGGGTTGCGCTGCGTGGTCGAGACCGGGGCCCGCTACTTGCTGGACCCGCTCCGCAAGCACCACCCCACCCTGGTGAGCGAGGCGACCGAGGTTCGGGTGGACTTCCTCGCCCGGGCGGTGCGGATCGCGGCCGAACTCGGCGCGGACTGCGTCTCGTTCTGGTCCGGGATCCGGCCGGCCGACGTCCCGGAGGCCCTCGCCGGGGAGCGGCTGCGGGCGGGGATCGGCGAGGTGCTGGAGGTCTGCGGCCGGTACGGCGTCCCGCTCGGTCTGGAGCCGGAGCCGGGCATGCACGTCGCGCACCTGGAGCAGGCGCTCGCCCTGCGCACCGAGCTTGGCGAGCCCGAGCTGCTCGGCATCACCCTGGACGTCGGGCACTGCGTCGCGATCGAACCGGTCGACGCCGCGGCCTGCATCCGCCGCGCGGGTCACCTCCTGGTGAACGTGCAACTCGACGACGCCCGCCCGCTGGTGCATGAACACCTCGAATTCGGAGTAGGGGAACTGGACCTGCCGGCCACGCTGGCCGCGTTGCGCGAGGTCGGCTACCGCGGCGTCGCCGCCGTGGAGCTGCCCCGACACAGCCACGCGGCGCCCGGGACGGCCGCGCGGGCCCTCCGAGCGCTGCGTGACGGACTGTCAGACGGCCACCCGGGCACTGGTGCGGCGCAGCGCCATCCGGGCCGGTAGCACGCTGGACACCAGGGCCAGCGCCAGGCAGACCCCGATGGTCAGCGCCATGGTGGACCACGGCAGGTTGAGGTTGACGTTGGTGCCGAGCTGCGAGGAGAGGCCCGAGCGGATGCCGAGCAGTGTGACCACCGCGATCAGCAGGCCCAGCGTGGTGCCGATGCCGACCGCCAGCGCCGACTCGGAGGCGACGATCCGCAGCACCTGGCGCCGGGTCGCGCCGGACAGCCTCAGCACCGCGAAGTCCGCGGCCCGTTCGGCGGTCGCCATCAGCAGGGTGTTGGCGATGGCGAGGCAGGTGTAGCCGAGTGACATGCCGATCAGGATGATCAGGAAGATCTGGACCAGGTCGTCGTCCTCGGAGTTGGTGCGGGAGGCGTACTCGGCGGTGCTCAGCGACTGCGCGCCGAGCGGGGCGAGGGTGGACGGCGAGGTGGTACCGGCGGTGTACACCACCGAGGTGAGCGCCGAGGGGTCGTGCGCCCGGACGGTGCCGGTGGTCAGCAGCACGCTCGACGTCGAGGAGTTGTCGGTGATCTCGGCGACGACCTTGACGTCCACGCTGCGCCCGTCCTCGAAGGTGACCGGGACGCTGCGGCCCGTGGTCCAGCCCAGCCAGCTCGCCGTGGAGGCCTTGACCACCATGGTGTTCTCGCCCTTCAGGCCGTCCAGGGAGCCGGCGGAGACGGTCATCCTGGTCCGCGCCTTCTGGAACGCGGTGTCGCTCATCCCCACCGCTCCGACGTGGTCGGTGCCGCCCGCGTAGAGCTGGGTGGGCAGCAGCGAGGCGCCGCCCGGCACCGCGGCGACGGCCGCGTCCGAGAGCCCGGGCGTCCCCTGCGCGGTGACCACCGAGGTGGCCTCCTGCTTGACGGTCTCCTCCAGCGCGTAGCCGGTGGCCTTCATCTGGAAGAGGCCCGCGATCAGCACCGCGAAACCGACGGTGACCAGGACCGGGGCGGCCGTCGAGGCGGTCCGCCGCACGGCGGTCAGCGAACTCTCCCGGGCCACCATGCTGGTGGCGCCGCGCAGCCCGGACAGCGGCCACCAGACCAAACGGACGATCAGCGGGATGACGGCGGGCGCGAACAGGGTGAGTCCGACGATCAGCGCCATGGCGGCGTAGAGCGCGTTGTTGATCATGCTGTCCGACTCGCTGTCGGCCGCGACCGCCACCAGCCCGAGCCCGAGCGCGGTGAACACGCCGCCGGCGATCCACCGGCCGCGGGTCATCGGCCGGTGCTCGACGGTCGCCTCGCGCAGTGCCTCGAGCGGGGCGATCCGGGCCGCCCGGCGGGACGCCGACCAGACCCCGAGCATCGCGACCACCAGGCCCAGGGAGAACGAACCGAGCAGCGGCAGCGCCTGGAACCGCACGGTGAAGCCGGCCGGCTCCAGGCCGCCCTCGACCATCAGCGAACCCAGGGCGGGCGCCAGCAGCGCGCCGAGCAGCACACCGGTCAGGCCGGCCGCCACGCCGACCGCGAGCGACTCGGAGTACATCATCCGCTTGATCTGGCGCGGGGTCGCGCCGATGGTGCGCAGCAGGCCGAACTCGCGCCGGCGCTGGACGATCGCGAAGGCGAAGGTCGACGCCACCACGAAGATGGAGACGAAGGCGGTCAGCCCGGCCATCGCGATCAGGATCTGCATGCCGATCCAGCGGGTCTTCTCGGCGCTCTTGGCCTCCAGCTCGGCGAGCGCGTCGCCGTGCAGCACCTTCCCGTCGCCGCCCACGGCGGCGGCCGCGGCGCCCGCGACGGCGGACACGTCCGCGCCCGGCGCGGTGACCAGGCCGATCACCCGGACCCCGGGTGCGAGCGCCTCGGCCGCGGAGTCGGAGACGTAGAAGGAAGCCGACTTGACGGTGCCGGACACGGTGTACGCGGCCGGTCCGGTCACGGTGAGCAGGGTGACCGGGGAGCCGGGGGCGAGGCCCAGCGAGGCGTCCACGACGACCTGGCGGTCGCCGGTCGGGGCGCTGCCCGCGACCAACTGCTCGGGGCCGAAGGCGGCGCTGGACCAGGCGTGTCCGCGCAGCTCCGAGCCTGGGTCGGCGACCGGCTTGCCGTCGATCACGGCCTGGGCGTAGAAGGCACGGTCCGGCACGGCCTTCGCCACGCCCGGAACACCGCCGAGCGCTCGCAGCAGCTCGGCGGTGCGCTGCTGGGACCAGGGCTTGCTCGGGGTGAAGGTGCCGTCGGACTGGTCGACGCCGGGGCTCTGCACCACGACCTGGGTGCCGGCGTACCGCCGGGGCACCTCCGGTTCGGCGGAGGTGAGCACCAGGGCGGTCATGGCCAGGATCGTCACGCCCAGGCCGAGGGCGACGAACGTCCCGAGGAAGGACGCCCAGCGCTTGCGGATGGTGGCGAGGCTCAGCATACCGGCGCCTCCAGGGCGGCCATCCGGCCGGCGATGGTCTCGACGCTGTTGCGGCCGTGGAGCTGCTCCACGATCCGGCCGTCGGCGAGCAGCAGGACGCGGTCGGCGTAGGAGGCGGCCGCCGGGTCGTGGGTCACCATGATCACGGTCTGCTGGTGGCGGTCGACGATGCCGCGCAGCAGGCCGAGCACGTCGTGCGAGGTGCGGGTGTCCAGGGCGCCGGTCGGCTCGTCGGCGAAGAGCACCGCGGGCTCGGTGATCAGGGCCCGGGCGATCGCGACGCGCTGCTGCTCGCCGCCGGACAGCTCGCTCGGCCGGTGCCGGCCGCGGTGGCCGAGCCCGACCTCCGTGAGGGCGGCGGTGAGCTCGGCCCGGTCGGGGCGGCGCCCGGCCAGCCGCAGCGGGAGCGCCACGTTCTGCTCGGCGGTCAGGGCCGAGACCAGGTTGAAGGCCTGGAAGACGAAGCCGACCCGCGAGCGGCGCAGCAGGGTCAGCCGGGTTTCGTCGAGGTCGCTGATGTCGGTGTCGTCGATGATCACCTTGCCCTCGGTGACCCGGTCCAGGCCGGCCGCGCAGTGCAGCAGTGTCGACTTGCCGGAGCCGGAGGGGCCCATCACGGCGGTGAAGGTGCCGCGGGGGAAACCGACGGTCACGTCGTTCAGTGCGGTCACGGCCTGGGCCCCGGTGCCGTACTGCTTGGTCACGGACCAGAGCTGGACCGTGTCGGTCGAGTTCGTCATGTTCCCAGCCAACCTTTTCGAAGGGGGTCTCCGCAGGGGCGTTGGTGCGAGATCCGGAGTAGAGCTGGCTCTACCCCGCGGGTGCCGTTCCGGACGCGGAGCGGAAGAGGGCCGGCCGGGCCTGGAGGCTTCCAGACCCGGCCGGCCGGTGGTCGCGGACGTGTTCAGGGGTCAGCGCAGCGCCTCGTCGGGGAGCTCCGCCGCGGCCCAGGAGCCGTAGCGGCGCAGCCCGTAGAGCAGCGGGGCGGGCGGGTGCTCGCGGTAGCGCCTGATCCGCAGCACCCGGCCGAGGACCAGGGTGTGGTCGCCGACCGTCAGGGTGTGGGAGAGCCGGCAGTCGGCCGCGGTGTGCGCGTCGTCGGTCAGGTGGGGTCCGCCGTCGTGGCCGGTCCGCCAGGCGACCTTGCCGAAGCGGTCCGGGTCGCCGGAGGCGAACAACTCGGCGGCCGCGCGGCCCTGGTGGTGCAACAGGTTGACGGTGAAGGCCGAGCCGGCCTGGACGGCGGCCAGGGTCGGGCTGTCGCGGCGCAGGCCCACCAGCAGGGTCGGCGGGTCGGTGGTGACGCTGGTGACGGACGAGCAGGTCATGCCCCAGGGGCGGCCGTCGTGCGCCAGGGCGGTAACCACCGAGACCCCGGTCGGGAAGGTGGACATCAGGCCCCGGAAGTCGGCCGCGTCGGCGCCGTCCAGGGCGTCGGCGCCGTCCAGGGCATCTGCGCCGTTCAGGGCGTCGGCGGGCGGGGCGAGATCGTCGATGAGGCGGTCGGTCATGGTCGGGCGAGCTCCTTCCGGGGAGCGGCGGGCTGCGGCCGGCGGGCGGCGCGTGCCTCCACCAGGGCGTACACCGGCCCGGTCATCGCGGTGGTCACCAGCGTCATCAGCACCAGCGCGAGGAAGAGGTCGGCGGTGAGGATCCCGGCACTGAACCCGGCCTGGAGGATGACCAGTTCGGTCAGTCCCCGGGTGTTGAGCAGGACGCCCAGCCGCAGGCCGTCCCAGTGCGACTCGCCGCCGAGCCGGGCGCCCGCGTAGCCGCCGCCGACCTTGCCGAGGACGGCCAGCAGGAGGCTGAGCGCGACGGCGGACCAGGCCGGGCCGTGGAAGTCCCGGGTGAACACCAGCAGCCCGGTGGACACGAAGAACACCGGCACCAGCCGCAGACCGGCGGACGAGGCGGTGTTCACAGTCCGGGTCCAGGCGCCGTCGGGGCCGTCGGCGGGCAGGGCCAGCCCGATCAGCAGGGCACCGAGGATGTCGGTGTCCGGCAGGCCCCAGGTGCGCAGCGCGTTGGTCGCGGCGACGGTTCCCGCCACCAGCACCAGGACCGGGACCCGGCGGGGGAGCGCGCCCACCCGCCGGGAGGTGCGGCGCAGGGCGGCCCGCAGGGCCACGAACGCCACCGCCGTCACGGCGATCACCAGGGCGGGCCGTCCGAGGTCCTGGGCGCCGTCGGACAGGCCGACGGCCACCGCGAGCAGGATCCAGGCCGGTCCGTCGATGACCACGGCCGCGGTCAGCGCCGTCCGCCCGATCCGGGTACGCACCAGCCCGCTGTCGCTGAGGATCCGTGCCAGCACCGGGACGGCCGTCACGGTCAGCGAGACCGCCAGCAGCAGGACCAGCGCCGGCGTCGGAGCGTGACCGCGCAGCCCGGGCACGTCCCCGTGCAGCACCCACAGCGCCAGCAGGCCGCCGCACAGCAGCGGGACGGCCATGGCGCCGATCGTGGTCCAGACCACCGAGCGGCCCCGGACCGAGATCGCGGAGCGGCGCATCTCGTGGCCGACCCCGACCAGGAAGCAGGCGAGCCCGGCCCGGGCGAGCTTGCCCATCCAGTCGGTGACGTCCGGGGGCACCACCGCGTGCAGGGTGCCCTCGCCGCCGAGTCTCAGCAGCAGGGGACCGGCGATCAGCCCGAACGCGATCTCGGCGATCACCGTGGGCTGGCCCGCCCGACGCGCGAGCGCGTGGGCGAGCCGGGCCAGCAGGAGGATCGCGGCGACGAGCAGCACGACGTGCACGCCCGTGCCGATCACGGCGGAGGTGCTCACCGCTTCCGGGTGCTGCGGCGCTCGGGCGGCAGGCCGTGCAGGTGGGCGAAGTACTCGTACTGCGAGGGCAGTCGCTCGACGAGCCGGGCGGCCTGCTTCTTGACCAGCTGGAGCTCGCGGACGGCCGCCTCGTCGTTCAGCAGCGCCAGCGACGGGGGCGCCTGCACCGGCACGCCGCCGAGGCCGAGCAGCATCGCGGTGTAGGAGTAGGGCTCGAAGCCGTGGAAGTACGGGAAGACCGACTCGTTGTCCGGCAGCTTGGTGCTCCAGCGCTCGATGCGCTCGCCGAGCGAGTCCGGCAGCGGGCGGGTCTTGGTGTCCTTCCAGTACTGGTTGTCCTGGCGCGCCGCCGCGTAGTAATGCAGGACCAGGAACTCGCGCACTCCGTCCATGACGTTGGAGACCTGGCGGTTGTACGAGGCGCGCAGGTTCTCCCAATCGGCCTCGGCGCCGGCCGGGAAGTGCTTGACCAGCTGCTCCACGGCGTTCTGGATGAAGAAGATGCCAGTGGACTCCAGCGGCTCGACGAAACCGCTGGACAGGCCGACGGCCACGCAGTTGTTCACCCAGGAGCGCTCGTTGCGGCCGATCCGCATCCGGATGTGGTTGGCCTCCAGGCCCTCGGAGTCCGGTCCGACGTGGGCGCGCAGGGTGCGCTCGGCCTCCTCGGGGGTGCAGTACTCGTCGGAGTACACGTAGCCGGTGCCGACCCGGCCGAACAGCGGGATGGTCCAGATCCAGCCGGCGTCCTGGGCGGTGGCGGTGGTGCACGGGCGCAGGCCGCGCTCGGCCATGTCCACCGGGACGCGCAGCGCCACCGCGCGGTTGTTGGGCAGGGTGTCCTGGTAGGACTGGAAGGGCTCGGCCAAGGCCTGGTTGATCAGCAGGCCCTTGAAGCCGGTGCAGTCGACGAACAGGTCGGCGTGCAGCTCGCCGTGCTCCTTGGTGACCACGTGGCTGATCCAGCCGCGCTCGTCCAGCGCGACGTCGAGGACGTCGTCCAGCACGTGCCGGACGCCCCGGTCCGTCCCGTACTTGGTGAGGTAGCGGGCGAGCAGGGCGGCGTCGAAGTGGTACGCGTACGGGAACTGGGTGTCCTGCTCGGAGAGCGTGGTGCGGAAGACCCGGTCGCCGCCCTCCTCGCTGAAGTCCTGCTCGAACAGCGTGCCGTCGAGGTAGCGGGGCGAGCGCAGCTCGTCGCAGAGCGAGGCGATCAGGAAGCAGTCCCGGTCGAAGCGGTCGCCGGGCTTGGTGTGCAGCCACCAGTCGGTGATCGGGAAGCCGTCGACCACGCGCAGCCGCTCGAAGGGGTGGTAGAAGTGCTCGCCCTGGGTGCGCCAGTTCTCGAAGCGGATCGCCAGCTTGTACGTGGCGGAGCACTCGGGCATCCACTCGCGCTCATCGAGACCGAGGTACTCGAAGTAGTGCCGGACCGTGCTGAAGGTGGCCTCGCCGACGCCGATGGTCGGTACGTGCTTCGACTCCACCAGTGTGATGTCGACCCGATCGCCGAACGACGCCCGGAGATATGCCGCGGTCATCCAGCCGGACGTCCCGCCGCCCACCACGACTATGCTCTTGACCATATTCCGTCCTTTTTCTCGTCCTGTCAGAGGGGACTTCGAGAACGCATTTCCTGGAAATACCGCGGCCGAGTCCAGTGAGCCCGCCAGGGAAATGCCCCGGAAAGTCTGACCGGGCCGGGGGTCTGCGAGGGGGCCCCGTGGTGCAGCTCTGAGCTGCAGTGATGTCGGGTTCCAGGGGGAAGTCCGGCCAGCCTATCAAGGGCGTCGAGCAAGGTCACCATGGTTAAGCAGCGGGCTAAACACCCTGATCGCCGAGGAGCCCGTAAGGGAATCCCGGCAGGTGGTCCGGTAACTGCTTGACGCTCTTCCTGGGCCGGTATAGCTTCATCGGGTCCGATCCGGCACCGCGATTTATCGGCAACGGAGGAAGCGGCGCACCGTGGTCAACTTCACTGATTCACCGAATGCGGTGGCGGCAATTCGCCGCCACCTGTCGGACCGGCCGGCGCAGGACGCGGTCGTGCACGTCCGGGACGCCGAGCGCGAACAGGCCGAGCACGTCTCCTACGCGGAGCTCGACCGCCGAGCCCGGCGGATCGCCGTCCGGCTGGCCGCCCGCCACCCGCGGGGCTCGCGCGTCCTGCTGCTCTACCCGCCGGTGGAGTTCATCACCGCCTTTCTCGGCTGCCTGTACGCCGGGATGGTCGCGGTGCCCGCGCCGCTGCCCGGCGACTACGGGCACGAGCGGCGTCGGGTGCGGGGCATCGCGCTGGACGCCGAGGTCGCCGCGGTGCTCACCGACTCCACCGAACTCCCGGGTGTGGCCGCCTGGTTGGCGGACGAGGGGCTCACCGGCCGGGAGCTGCTGGCCACCGACGCACTGGCCGACGGCGCCGGCGCCGAGGACCCCGACGGCTGGCGCGCCCCGGCGCTCGACCGGGACACCCCGGCCCTGCTCCAGTACACCTCCGGTTCCACCGGCGACCCCAAGGGCGTCGTGGTCACCCACGGCAACCTGCTGTCCAACGCGAGCGCCCTGCTGAACACCCTGGCGGTCCCCGCCGGGACCAGGTTCGGCGGCTGGGCCCCGCACTTCCACGACATGGGCCTGATGGCCCAGACCCTGCCCGCGCTCTTCCTCGGCACCACCTGCGTGCTGATGAGCCCGGTCACCTTCATCAAACGCCCCTACCAGTGGCTGCGGATGATCGACCGGTACGACGTCGGCTGGTCGGCCGCACCGAACTTCGCCTACGAGCTCTGCTGCCGGCGGGTCACCGACGAGCAGCTGGCCGCACTGGACCTCTCCCGCTGGGCCTATGCCGTCAACGGCTCGGAACCGGTACGGACCGCCACCGTGACCCGCTTCGCCGAGCGCTTCGCCGCCGCCGGGCTGCGCGCCGACGCGCCCTCGCCCTGCTACGGCCTGGCGGAGGCGACCGTCTTCGTCTCCGGCGCCGCCCCCCGTCCGCCGGCACCCGCCAGGGTCGACGCCGACCTGCTGGCGGACCACCGGTTCCGCCGCACCGACGCCGCAGGCCGCGACCTGCTCGGCAACGGCACCGCCGCCGACTTCGACGTCCGGGTCGTCGACCCGGCGACCGGCACGGTGCTGCCCCCCGGCCGGGTGGGCGAACTCTGGCTGCGCGGCCCCAGCGTGGCCCGCGGCTACTGGCGCAACGAGGAGGCCACCGAACGGACCTTCCGGGCCCGCACCGCCGACGGCGAGGAGGGCTTCCTGCGCACCGGAGACCTCGGCCTGGTGGACGACGGCGAGCTCTACGTCACCGGGCGGATGAAGGAGACCCTCATCCTGCGCGGACGCAACCTCTACCCGCAGGACGTCGAGCACGAACTGCGCCTGCACCATCCCGAACTCGGCGCCGTCGGAGCCGTGTTCACCGCCACGCCGGACGGCGCGCCGGCCGCCGCCGGCGGCTCCGAGGACGCCCTGGTGGTCACCCACGAACTGGCCGGCCGGCTCGACGAGGACGGGCTGCGCGCCCTGGCCGCCGGCATCCGGCAGACCGTCGTGCGCGAGTTCGGCGTCCCGGTCGGCGGCGTGCTGCTGCTGCGCCGCGGGCAGGTCCGGCGCACCACCAGCGGCAAGATCCAGCGCGCCGAGATGCGCCGGCTGTGCCTGGCCGGCGAGCTGCGCCCGGAGTACGCCGACGGCGAGGCCGACCCGGGCCGCCGGGCCGCCCCGCACACCGCGGGCGCCTGATCTGGCCGCCCCGCACACCGCGGGCGCCCGAGAGCCGCGCCCGCCGACCGCCCGACCACGACAGCGGGCCGACCGGTCCGCCCGGCACGAGGGAGCCGACCACAGATGACGGAACCGGAGAACGCGCCGCGACCCGGCGCCGAGGGCCTGCGCGACTGGATCGCCGGACGGGTCGCCGAGTACACCGGCCGGTCCAGGGACGACATCCGCACGGACGCACCGCTGGCCGACTACGGCCTGGACTCGGTGTCGATGGTGATGCTCGCCGGGGACCTGGAGGAGGCCCTCGGCCTGGCCCTGGCACCGACCGTGGCACTGCACCACCCGACCATCGGCGACCTCGCCGACCACCTGGCCGGTGAACTGGAGAAGACCCCGGAGCGCGCCTGACGCGGTCCCGCGGGACCGCACGAGGAGAGTGGCAGGTTGAAGGTGTTCGAAGTCCGTGACGCGCGCCGACCGGTGACCGCCGCCCAGCTGGGCGTCTGGCTGGCCCAACAGCTGCAGCCGGGGCAACCGCTCTACAACTGCGGGGTCTGCCTCGACCTCGTCGGCGAGCTCGACGAGGCCGCCCTGGAGCACGCCGTGCACACGGCCTCCACCGAGGCCGAGACCGTGCGGATGCGCTTCACCGAGGACGGCGAGGGGCTCTGGCAGAGCCCCGACGACGGCCCGCTGCCGCTGCACCGGGTGGACCTGCGGGACAGCGACGACCCGGCGGCCGCCGCCGAGCGCTGGATGCGCGCCGACCTCGCCACCCCGGCGGACCCGGCCCGCGACCCGCTCGTCCGCCACGCGCTGCTGCGCACCGCCGACGACCGCTGGACCTTCCACCTGCGCTACCACCACATCGTCCTGGACGGCTGGGCCCAGACGCTCTACCTGCGGCGGATCGCCGAACTGTACGGTGCCGCCGTCGAGCACCGCGCCCCGGCCCGGTGCCCGTTCGGCGCCCTGGACGACGTGCTCGCGGCCGAGACCGCCTACCGCGCCTCGGAGTCGTACGCCGCCGACCGGGAGCACTTCACCCGCGCCTTCGCCCACCGGCCCGAGCCCACCGGCCTGACCGGCCGCACCGCGCCGGCCGCCCCCAGTGCGCTGTCCGCCACCGTCTGGCTGGCGCCCGAGCGGGTCGCCGCGGTGCTGGAGACCGCGCGCGCCGCCGGGACGCGCTGGCCGGTCGTGCTGATCGCCGCGACCGCCGCCTACCTGCACCGGCTCACTGGCCAGGCCGAGGTCGTGCTCGGCATGCCGGTGGCCGCCCGGGTCGGCCGGCCCGCCCTGACCACCCCCACCATGCTCTCCAACGAGGTGCTGCTGCGCGTCCCGGTCGGCCCGGCGGACACCTTCGCCCGGCTGCTCGACACGGTGTCCGCCGAGGTGCTGGCGGCCGCCGAGCACCAGCGCTACCGGGGTGAGGACCTGCACGCCGACCTCGGACGCGCCGGCGCCGCCCCGGGCGGCCCGGTGGTCAACGCCGTCAGCTTCGACCAGACCGTCCGCTTCGGGCCGCTCACCGCCGTCGCCCGCCAGCTGTCCACCGGCCGGGTCAAGGACCTGTCCGTGCACGCCTACGGCACCGCCGACGGCGGCAGCGGCCTGCGGGTCGACTTCGACGCCAACCCCGAGCTGCACACCGAACAGGAGCTGCTGGCCCACCGCGACCGCTTCCTCGGCTTCCTCGACCGGCTGCTGGCCGGCACCGACCGCCCGATCGCCCGGCACCAGGTGCTGGAACCGGCCGAGTACGAGCGGATCCTGACCGAGTGGAACGGCCCGACCGAAGCCGCCGCCGCCGACCCGCTGCCGCGCCTCTTCCGCGAGCAGGCGGGACTCGCCCCGGACGAACCCGCCGTCGAGTGCGACGGACAGGTGCTCTCCTACGCCGAACTGGACGCCCGCTCCGAGCGGTTGGCCGCCCTACTGGCCGCCCGGGGAGCCCGCCCCGAGACCTTCGTCGCGCTCGCGCTGCCACGCACCGCCGACCTGGTGGTCGCCCTGCTCGCGGTGCTCAAGTCCGGCGCCGGCTACCTGCCGCTCGACCCCGACCACCCGGCCGCCCGCACCGCCGCGATCCTCGACGAGGCCCGGCCGGTCCTGCTGGTCACCGACACCGCGACCGCCCCCCGCCTGCCCGACACCACCGGCGGCGCCGAACGGCTGCTGCTCGACGTCCTGCCGGACACCGGCACCGCCGACGCCCCGCTCGCCGACCCGGACCCGGGCCACCCCGCGTACGTGATCTACACCTCGGGCACCACCGGCCGCCCCAAGGGCGTCGTGGTCGAGCACCGCCAGCTGACCGACTACGTGCTGCGGGCCCGCGACGCGTACCCGGCCGCCGCCGGCACCTCGCTGCTGCACTCGCCGGTCACCTTCGACCTGACCGTCACCGCCCTGTACACCCCGCTTATCAGCGGCGGCTGCGTGCGGATCGGCGAACTCACCGAGGAGGCCGTGCTCGGCACCGCACAGCCCACGTTCATGAAGGTGACGCCCAGCCACCTGGAACTGCTGCTCGCCCTGCCCGACGAGGCCTCCCCGGACAGCTGCCTGATCATCGGCGGCGAAGCGCTCTTCGGCCCGGCCCTGGCCCGCTGGCGCGAACGCCACCCGGACGCCGTCGTCTACAACGCGTACGGCCCCACCGAGGCCACCGTCAACTGCCTCGACCACCGGATAGCCCCCGGCGCGCCGACCCCCGACGGCGCCGTGCCCGTGGGCCGGCCCTTCCGCAACACCCGGGTGTACGTGCTGGACGGCGCGCTCGCCCCGGTGCCGGCCGGCGTCGCCGGCGAACTGTACGTGGCGGGCGCCTCGCTCGCCCGCGGCTACCTCGGCCGCCCCGCCCTCACCGCCGAACGCTTCGTCGCCTGCCCGTACGGGGAGCCCGGCGAGCGGATGTACCGCACCGGCGACCTGGTGCGCTGGACCCCCGCCGGCGAACTGGAGTTCGTCGGCCGCGCCGACGACCAGGTCAAGGTGCGCGGCTACCGGATCGAACTCGGCGACATCGAATCCGCGCTCAAGGACCACGACGCCGTCGAGCGCTGCGCCGTGATCGTCCGGGAGGACCGCCCCGGCGACCGCCGTCTGGTCGCCTACCTGGTGCCCGCCGACCCCTCGGCCGGCGCGCCCGACCCGGCCGCCCTGCGCGAGCACACCGCCGCCCGGGTCCCCGAGTACATGGTGCCCGCCGCCTTCGTCGCCGTCGACACCCTGCCGCTCACCCCCAACGGCAAGCTCGACCGCCGCGCCCTGCCCGCCCCCGCGTACGACGCCGGCGCGACCCACCGCGGCCCGCGCGACCAGCGCGAACAGGCGCTCTGCGCGCTGTTCGCCGACGTCCTCGGCGTGCCCGAGGTCGGCATCGACGACGACTTCTTCGAACTCGGCGGCCACTCGCTGCTCGCCACCCGCCTGGCCGGCCGGATCCGCACCGAGCTGCGGGCCGAACTCTCCATCCGCGAACTCTTCGCCGCGCCCACCGTCGCCCGCCTGGCCGGCTCGCTCGCCGACCGCGGCCACGACACCGGCCGCCCCCGGCTGGAACGCGCCACACCCAGGCCCGAGCGCCTGCCGGCCTCCTTCGCCCAGCACCGCTGGTGGTTCCTCGACCGGCTGGACGGCGACAGCGCCACCTACAACATCCCCGCCGCGCTGCGCCTCACCGGCCCGCTCGACGTCCCGGCCCTGCGCGCCGCCCTCGACGACCTGCTGGAGCGCCACGAGCCGCTGCGCACCGTCTTCGCCGAGGACGCCGACGGGCTGCGCCAGATCGTGCTGGACCGCGCCGACGCCACCACCGCACTCGACGTCGTCGCCACCACCGAGGGCCCCGCCCTGGACACCGCCCTCGCCGAGGCCGTCCGCCACCGCTACGACCTGACCACCCAGACCCCGCTGCGCGCCCGGCTGTTCACCCTCGACGGTGACCCGCGGCGGCACGTCCTGCTGCTGCTCCTGCACCACGTCGCCGGCGACGGCTGGTCGATGGACCGACTGGTCCGCGACCTCGCCACGGCCTACCTCGCCCGCAGCTCGGGAACCGCTCCCGACTGGGCCGAACTCCCCGTCCAGTACGCCGACTTCACCCTATGGCAGCACCGTGTCATGGGCTCCGAGCAGGACCCGGACAGCACCGTCGCCCGGCAGCTCGACCACTGGCGCACCACCCTCGACGGCATCCCCGATGTGCTCGCCCTGCCGACCGACCGGCCGCGCCCCGCCGTCGCCTCGCACCGCGGCCGCCGGCTGGAGTTCGAGATCCCCGCCGCCCTGCACGCCGCCGTCCGCCGGATCGCCGAGGAGACCAGGACCAGCCCCTTCATGGTCCTCCAGGCCGCGCTCGCCGCCCTGCTGACCCGGCTCGGAGCCGGCACCGACATCCCGATCGGCAGCCCGATCGCCGGCCGGGTCGACTCCGCCGTCGAGGAACTGGTCGGCGTCTTCGTCAACACCATCGTGCTGCGCACCGACACCTCCGGGAACCCGAGCTTCGCCGAGCTCCTCGACCGGGTGCGGGAGACCGACGTCGCCGCCTACGCCCACCAGGACGTGCCCTTCGAGTCCCTGGTCGACGCGCTGAACCCGGACCGCTCGCTCTCCCGGCACCCGCTGTTCCAGGTGATGCTCAGCTACCAGAACACCTTCCGGCAGGACGGCATGGACGCCGTCAACCGGATCCCCGGCCTGACCGTGGAACTGCTCGACACCGACACCGGCGGCGCCGAGTTCGACCTCTCGATCGACGTCGGCGAGCGCTTCACCCCCGAGGGCGAACCGGCCGGCATGGACGGCGGCATCCGCTACAGCGCCGACCTCTACACCGCCGAGACCGCGCTCACCCTGATCGACCGGCTGATCCGGCTGCTCGCCTCGGCCCTCGCCGACCCCGGGCGCACCGTCGCCGAGCTCGACCTGCTCGACCCGGCGGAGCTGCGCCGCGTCCTGGTCGACTGGAACGACACCGGACGGCCCGTCCCCGCCGCCACCTGGCCCGAGCTGTTCACCGCCCAGGCACGGCGCACTCCCGAGCGCACCGCCGTGGAGTACGAAGGCGCCCGGCTCGGGTACGCCGAACTCGACGCCCGCGCCGACCGCCTGGCCCGGCGGCTGACCGAACTCGGCGTCGGCCCCGAGGACTTCGTGGCCCTCGCGGTACCGCGTTCGCTCGGCCTGGCCGTCGCCATGCTCGGCATCCTCAAGTCCGGTGCCGCCTACGTGCCGATCGACACCGAGTACCCGCGCGAGCGGATCCGGCAGATCCTCGACGACGCCGCACCCGCGGCGGTGGTCACCGTCACCGAGCTTTGCGACCGCCTCCCCGGGCACCGGAGCACCACCGTCCTGCTGGACGACCCGGCCGCGCCGCCGAACGACGGGGCCCGCACCGGGCCGACGGCCGTCCTGCGGCCCGAGCACCCCGCGTACGTCATCCACACCTCCGGTTCCACCGGCCGCCCCAAGGGCGTCGTCGTCCCGCACGCCGGCCTGGCCTCGCTCGCCGCCACCCAGATCCCCGGCTTCGGCGTGACCGAGGAGAGCCGGGTGCTGCAGTTCGCCTCGGTGAGCTTCGACGCCTCCGTCTCCGAGTTCTGCATGGCCCTGCTGGCCGGCGCCGCCCTGGTCATCGCCACCCCCGACCAGCGGGCCGCCGGCGAGCCGCTGGAGCGCCTGCTCACCGAACGGCGGATCACCCACGCGACCATCCCCCCGGCGGCCCTCGCCCTGATGGACCCGGAGGCCGTCCCGGCCGGCCTGACCGTCGTGCTGGCCGGCGAGGCCGCCGCCCCCGACCTGGTCGCGCGCTGGGCGCGCCGGCACCGGGTGTTCAACGCCTACGGGCCGAGCGAGACGACCGTCGACGCGGCCTTCCACGCCTGCGCACCCGGCGCCGACGGCACCACCGTCCCGATCGGCCGTCCGTCCGTCAACACCCGGGTGCGGGTGCTCGACGACGCGCTGCGGCCCGTTCCGGTCGGCGTGCCGGGCGAGCTGTACGTGGCGGGCGCGGGCCTGGCCCGCGGCTACCTGGGGCGGCCGGGGTTGACGGCGGAGCGGTTCGTGGCGGATCCGTTCGGTCGGGCCGGTGCCCGGATGTACCGGACCGGTGATGT